>JBHEOZ010000202.1:0-3809 GCA_046260555.1 Desulfurivibrionaceae bacterium | reverse complement strand
TCGATAACCTGGAGGGGATCCATCTCGCCGGGCTCCATATCCGGATAAGGCGGCTCCGCCATGCGAATGCAGCAGATCCGGGCAAGATTGAGAATCTTCTTTTCCTGATGACCGTCCACGTAAACCGTAATCTCCCGGTCGGCGGGATTGAATTCCCTGGCCCATTTCGCCTTGAACTGAGTGCCGTTAATCATCTCTATGAAGATACCGTTGTCCACCCGCTGCCCTCCTTATCCGACTAGAGCCATTCTGCTTAACTTTACGGCTTTTGCCGCCTTCGGCAATCTGGTTGATTTTTCGTACCTATCATCTTAAAGGGTACCAGATTGGCGTTCTCTACTCTATAAGTTTTGACAAGGCCATGGATATGATCTGCCGAAGGAGCAAAAATGCGCCGCGACGCGGGAAACCGGGGCAAGAAATCGATAGTCTTTTTGCCCACTAATCTGCTAAGCTTAATTAACATATAATATAATCACCATAATTCCAGAGGGATCCATGAATACAGAGAGAAGACTGTTGACCGTATTCACCCCGGGCAAAATCTACACCGGAGAGGTCGATCTGCCCAATCAGACGCTGCGGACAACCGATCTGTTGAACAGCGCGAACGTTTACTGGAAAGACCCTGCCAATAAAAGCTTCGGCGATGCCCTGCTGATGTACAATGTCCTTCTCTCCATCGATGGGATCGATAAATACCAGAGCTTCGATTCCATCCAGATAAGGCAGCCCAATATAATCTTCTTCCATGACGGTTATGCCGAACTGAGCAGCTCCGGCGAAAAGGAAAGGGCGGTAAAACTTACCGAAAAAGCCCTTGAGGGCAAGAAAACCATTAATCTGATCACCAAGGCCCGGGTGAATTCCTTCTTCGAGATCAAGGGAACCTTCCACGGTCTGTTCAAGAGCAAGTCGAATCAAAAATATATCCCGATAAACGACGTGATCCTCCATGAGATTATCCGCCGGCACGACAAATGGGTCAAGCGGCGGGTCGGACTGGCCAACAACTTTATCGGGGTAAACTCCAGCTATATCGAGGCCTGTTCCTTGTTCTGAAAAAGAAAGACTTTCACCGCCAACCCTTCCTTTATCTGGAGACCGTGACCCCGCTTCCGTCGCGTCAAGTCTTCCGGATCGACCCCTCAATCTATTATTTGACATCTCTTAACTTTTCGTAATAACGTTATTACAGGTATTTTTTGGGCGGGGACAAACCCGGGAGTTACACCCCCATGGTTGAGTGGCTTTCGACCTTCCCTGAAACAGGTGGTTTGACATGAAGCGGATAATTGCGGCGGTCTGGTTGCTTGCCTCGACGGCTTGGGGATTTTCGCCGATTTACGCGGAGCCCCCGGGAATCCCGGTCGCCACTTATGGCGGCCAGGGCGGTCTGGAGGTAAGCGAGAAAACCCTTGACGCCTACCATAATGAAATGTCCCTCTTCTATAGCGAATCCGCCTACCTGCGCCATAACATCCGGGAAAAGATCCACCTCTTCGCAAATCTGCTGACCGACCCCGATACCGATAAAGACGAAATCATGGCCCTCCAGCGGGAAATCCAGGTGCAGACCAACGAATTGCAGGCCAGGGAGCTCTCCTTCCGTTGGGATCTCCACAACCGTTTTCCGGAACTTGCCACCAATAAGTACCGCAGTTGCCTTGGGGCCGCCACCGGCACAAGGGGGGCGGGACGCTGACGGCAGCTGCATCCGCAAATATTAATATCATTTAAAAGGGGAAAATCATGAAACGATATTTTATGGATTGCCGCGACCATCCAAGCGACGTGAACTGCACGGTATCCCTCTTCGCCGCCACCAGAAAAGAACTCATGGAGGCCGTAGTCCTCCATCGCCGCAAAGTTCACGGCAACAAGGATACCCCGGAGTTCAGAAAGGACATTGCCAAACAGCTTAAAGAGGCGCCGCCCCTGCTCAGGTGTCATCGTTTTTGATTTGGCGGCGCACCTTGGGCTGATTAATGTTTTACGTAGGCTCCAAGAAAACTGATGACGTTTTCACCCAGCGGCCGAAATGATATTCTGCTTAGCCATCACTTGACGAGTTCGCAAAAAGCCAATGGTGTTGAATATGGTAGACAACAGTCACAATCACAAAGCGAAGAAGTTATGCCGGCAGTTGTTTTTCACCGCTTTAGTTGTTGCAGCTTCGCTCTCGGCTGGATGCGCGCCGGGGCCATCGGGATATGGGGTTGTCGCCGACGAACCGCCTCCGCCGCCGCCGCCGGTCACGATCTATTTTTACCCGGCCGAAGGGCAAAGCCCGGCCCGGCAGGACCGCGACAGATACCTCTGTTATCTATGGGCAAGGGATCAGACCGGCTTCGAGCCGAGTGCTCCCTACCTTGCCCCCCATCAGAAGGTGTCGGTGATAGCTGATCCTCCTCCCGGCACCGATACCGCGGCAGGGGCCATTACCGGGGCCATTATGGGGGCGGCGGTGTCCTCCAGGGGCAACCGGGCCGAAGGAGTATTAATCGGCGCGGCGGCGGGAGCCCTTCTCGGTTCCGCCTCGGACGCCGCACGCCAGGGACGGGTTGACCGCCTGCAAAACCTATATGATCAGCTCTCCGCCACTCATTTGGCGAATATCGAGCGGCAGGCCGCGGATTACCGCCGCGCCATGGCGGCCTGTCTGGAAGGGAAAGGCTACGTCGTCGAATAACGATGACTGCCCGGCCCAGAAAAAGCGATGGGAATATAACCATGAAATTAAAAACCTTGATTATCGCCGCCTTGACCGCGTCCGTCCTGTTTTCCATTATCAGCGCCCCGGCCTGGGGCCTGCAGGCCCGACAGGGGGATCTTGACCGTCGCAAGGACCTGTATAATAAACGCGATTACGTAGTCGACAAACGATACAATCATAACCGCCGCTATCCCAGACCGGGACTGCGAGTCAAGAGACTCCCGCCCGGCGCCTATTACAGGCCATACCGCAGCGGTCGTTATTACTACCGGGACGGCGTCTGGTATAGCCCGGTCTGGGGCGGATACAGCGTGGTAAGACCGCCAATCGGCATGACGATCCGGTACTTGCCGCCTTATTACACGACAATCTGGGTCGGGGGTATCCCTTATTATTACGTTGACGGCATCTATTACGTCTGGCGCTCGGACCCCGGGGTCTATATCGTCACCGACCCGCCTCCGGAGAGCGAGGTATCGGAAGAGCCTCCGCAATCAAAACGTTTATACATTTATCCCAAAGCGGGACAAAGCGAAGAGCAACAGGAAACCGACCGTTATGAATGCCACCGCTGGGCGGCGGAGCAAACCGGATTCGACCCGACCCGCCCGGCCGGTAATGTTACGGCCGAACAACACGCCGATATGCGCCGGGAATATCAGCGCGCCATGAAAGCCTGCCTTGAGGCGCGTGACTACAGCGTACAGTAAACCGGCCGCCGATATCCCGGCAGGGACTACTGGAGTTGCACCGAATGCGGGGTCTACCAGGATTTTGTCGGCAATGATCCGGTCAGGAACCTGCGCGAACTGGTGATCGCCCTGGTCCACAGCCTCCAGCTCCGCCAGACCGAACTTAAGGAGGCGCTTACCGAGGTCAAGACCCTGCGGGGGCTGATCCAGATCTGCTCGTCCTGCAAGAAGATCCGCGACGACCAAAGAACCTGGAACAGGATCGATTCCTATATCGCCGAACACTCCGAGGCCGAATTCACCCACGGCTACTGCAACGACTGCATCCGCGATCTTTATCCGGAAATGGCCGAGGGGATAATCGCCGAACTGGAGAATAAAGATGCTGGTTGAGCAAATAT
>JBHEOZ010000201.1:0-3842 GCA_046260555.1 Desulfurivibrionaceae bacterium | reverse complement strand
GACCCCGGCTATGGGCTCAACCATTCCCGAGGCCTGCCCCAGCAGGAAGCATTTGCCCTTGCTCATCCCCTCGCGCCGGAGCGGCATCGCCACCGCCGTCCCTTCCGGAAAATTCTGAATCGCAATACCGATCGCCAGAGCCACGGCGCCGCCGATGGTGGCCGAGGGCAGTCCAGCCGCCACCGCCCCGAAGGCCACCCCGACCGCGAGGCCCTCCGGAATATTGTGGAGGGTTATGGCCAGAACCAGCAGGGTGCTGCGCTGCCATGAGGTCTTGATCCCTTCGCTATGCCGAATATCGAGACCGGGATGGAGATGGGGCAGGATCATATCGGCGACGCGCATAAAGGTGCCGCCGCCCAGAAATCCCAGGGCCGCGGTCAGCCAGGGATTGAACCGCATCTGCTCGGCCATTTCTATCCCAGGCCCCAGCAGGGACCAGAAGCTGGCGGCGATCATCCCCCCGCCGGCGAAGCCGAGCATCGAATCCATTACCTTCCGGTTAATGGTGCTGGTAAAAAAGACCAGGCCCGCTCCAGCCGCCGTTACTACCCAGGTAAAGAGGGTGGCCAGAAAGGCCTGGGTCACCGGATGGATCTGCTGAAAATATGTGAACATCCCTTTGGCCTCCCCTTCCAACAATTCTTCCGCAAGACAGGTGCCCGAAACGGAGTCCGAAAGACACCGCCCGGTCCGCCTCCATCAAGATAAACTGCCAGCCCCTGATCTGTCCATCCCCCGGGCGGATCCGCTGCGGGACTTTAGACAATATTCTCTAATCAGCGCCCGGCTGGATAAGAATAATCTTTAATAGAAGGCTCCGCCACCAGCCTGTCACTTGCGCAATCCTCACGATAACTTCAGATAATCAAGATGTTACCAAAACAACCCAGGCTGGCATGGTTGTTGATAATACAAACAGGTACAAACAAATTTCCCTTACCCGAATAACTACAGAACAGGAGGACTATTACGATGAAGAAATTAATTTTGGTTATGGCCGCAATTATGGCCGCGGGCGCCTTTTCGTACCAGATTGTCGATGCCGATCCCTACCGGCGGGGCGGCGGCGGTTACGGCTATGGCTGCAACGGCCCCGGTTGCGGCGGCGCTGGCCCCAACCCGGAAGACTTCGCGGCCCGCGAGAAGTTCTTCGAAGATACCAGGGAAATCCGCGGCCTGCTCTTCGAGAAACGCAGCCAATACGCCGAGGTGATAAGGACCGAACCGGCCGACAAAAGCCGGGCTCGGGAACTGTGGAGCGAAATTTACGATCTGCAGAAAGAGATCGACAAAATCGCGGCCGAGCAGGGTATAACCTTGGGCGGACCCGGGTACTGTCTTGGTCCTGATGGCGACTATGAGGGTGACCGACAGAACCGGAATTCCCGCGGCAACTGCGGTTCCGGCCCCAGAGGAGGATGCCGGTCCGCTTCTTGATTTCTGCTTCAGCACCTGAATCCGTGCAAAGGCGGGGCGTCCGGATCGGCGCCCCGCCTTTTTTATGTGGGTTGTCTTCCCGGCCGGTTCAGCCCAGCGCCGATTTAAACATCATCAAACCCATCAGGATCAGTCCGACCAGCACCAGTTTGATATACCCATCAGTTTTGAATTTGCCGTACAATAGAGATCCCGTCCAGACCCCGGCCAGCACGCCGGGCAGGGTCGCGGCCGACAAGCCGACGACTTCCGCGGTGGTAAGGCCGCTCAAGGCATGGGCGGCGGCGGTAGCCACGCCGCTCGTGAAGAAGAAGATCGACAGGGTGGACTTGATCTCATCCTTCTTCCAGCCGGTCAGGGTGGTATAGATAATGGTCGGCGGACCGCCGGCGCTGAAGGCAGCGCTGATCGCCCCGGTGGCAAAGCCCGCCGCCCAGCCCCAGGCCCTGTGGATGGCTCTCGGTTCGGCCACCAGAAACAAGCGGTACAGGGCGTAAGCGATCAGCATCGTCCCCAGCAAAATCTTGAAAAGAGGTTCATTGACCTTGATCAGCAAAAAGGTCCCGACCAGAATCCCGGGCAGGCAGCCGATCAGCAGCGGCGTGATTTTTCGCCAGTCGAGGTGGGCCCTTAACTGCAGGGAGAGAAAAGCGGTAATCACGAGGCCGCTCAACATACAGAGCGGCACCGCCGTCTTGATATCGACAAACAGGACCAGCAGCGGAATGGAAACCAGGGCGAAGCCGAAGCCGGTCAGACCCTGGGTGAAGGCGCCACAGAAGAAAATAACCAGAATCGGCAGATAATGTTCCATAAAGAATTCCACTTTCCGACCCGGGTTATCGGATTTTCCTGACTTAACCGCGGCCGGCCGATATTCCCAAGGAAGCCGGGCAGGTCGGGGTTTATCGAACCATCTCGGCAATCTGAAAAGCGAGTTCCAGACTCTGTTCGGCATTCAGGCGCGGATCGCAGTTAGTCAGATAGTTTTTGACCAGTTGATCATCCTTGATATCGCGGCCGCCGCCGGTACACTCGGTTACGTTTTCACCGGTCAGCTCGAAATGGACCCCGCCCGGTACTGTTCCCGCATCCCAGTGAATCTGGAAAAAGGCCTGGATTTCCTTAAGAATGTTGTCAAAATTCCTGGTCTTGTAACCACCCGCCGTGGTGTAGGTATTGCCGTGCATCGGATCGCAGCTCCAGACCAGCTTGAAGCCCTCTTTCTTCATCTCCCGGCAGAGTTTGGGCAGATAATCCTCGATGGTTTCGGCCCCGAAGCGGGTGATCAGGGTAAGCCGGCCCCCTTCATTTTCGGGATTCAGCTTATTGATGATCTTTTTGAGCTCGACGATATCGTGCTTCGGTCCGACCTTCATGCCGATCGGGTTTTTGACCCCGCGCAGGAACTCGATATGGGCGCCGTCCAGCTGGCGGGTCCGGTCGCCGATCCAAAGCATATGACCGCTGCAATCGTACCAGTTCCCCGGATTGGTTGAGTCCTCCCGAACCAGAGCCTCCTCGTAGCCCAGCAGCAGGGCTTCGTGGGAGGTGAAAAAGGCGGCCTGCTTGATCTGGGGAATCTCGGTATCGATGCCGATCAGCGCCATGAATTTTAAGGCCTGGTCGATACTCGCGGCCAGTTTTTCATAGGACTGACCCTGGGGGGAATTTTTGACAAACTCGTTGTTCCAGGCGTGGACCCGGTCCAGGGAGGCGAAACCGCCGCGGGTGAAGGCCCGGACGATATTCATGGTCGAACAAGCCCGGAAGTAGCCTTCCAGCATCCGCCCGGGATCAGGCCGCCGCGCTTCCGTGGTGGGCTCGATTCGGTTGACCATGTCGCCACGGTAGCTGGGCATCTCCACGCCGTTAACTATCTCGGTATCGGAGGAGCGGGGCTTGGCGTACTGACCGGCGATCCGACCGACCTTTACCACCGGTTTCCCGCCGCCATAGCTGATAATCACCGCCATCTGCAGAATAACCTTCAGCATCTCGCGGATGGTGGGGGCATTGCACATCGCGAACTCTTCGGCGCAGTCACCGCCCTGGAGGAGAAAAGCCTCCCCTTCGGCGACCAGTGCCAGCTGTTTTTTCAAGGTGCGGATCTCCCCGGCAAAGACCAGAGGCGGCAGGGAGGAGATCTCCTTCAGGACCGTTTGGTACTCGTCCATATCGGGCCAGTTCGGTTGCTGCAGGGCCTGGAAGTTTTGCCAGCTTGATTTATTCCAGCTCGGGTCACTCATGTGCTTCATTCTCCATATCAATTAAAGTAAGTATGACGAGTTCGCAAAAAGTCGGGATTGCCATAATGTCATTCGACCAACGGGATAAATCTTAATAGTCCCAATGGGTTAAAGCTGAGTTGAGCAGCTTGTCTACTTTTATGCCCTTTAGGG
>JBHEOZ010000200.1:0-3843 GCA_046260555.1 Desulfurivibrionaceae bacterium | reverse complement strand
GGCGATAACCATCACCGCCACGAAGATCCGCAGGGCGAAGGAGAAATCGGCGCCGCCGGCCAGATACCAGGAGAGCCCGGAAACCAGGGCGATGGTCATGACGATCGGCACGAAATAAAGGCTGATCCGGTCGGCCAGATTGGCGATCGGCGCCTTGCTGCCCTGGGCCTCCCGAACCATTTTGATGATCCGGGCCAGGACCGTGTCGCCGCCGACCTTCTCGGCCTTGATCCGCAGGACTCCGTTGGTGTTGAGGGTGGCGCCGACCACCTTGTCGCCCTCCGCCTTGCTGACCGGCATGCTCTCTCCGGTCAGCATCGATTCATCGATATTCGAGATTCCCTTGACCACCACCCCGTCCACCGGCAGCCGGTCGCCGGGCCGGACCAGGAGGATGTCGCCAGGCACGATCTCCTCGACCAGAATCTCCTCCTGCTCCTCGTCCCGGATCAGAATGGCCTTGTCGGGGGCGAGCTGCATCAACTGCCGGATGGCGTCGGAGGTCCGCACCCTGGAACGGGCCTCCAGGTATTTACCGAGGGAGACCAGGGCGATGATCACCCCGGCCGATTCGAAATAGAGATCGTGGACCCGGGCCTGGACATCGATGCCCAGAACGATCTCGGCCAGATTCCAGCTGCTGTACAGGAAGGCGGCGCCGGTGCCGATGGCGATCAGGGAGTCCATATTCGGCGAGCCCCGGAACAGGCTGGGGAAACCGACCAGGTAGAACCTTCTGCCAAACCAGATAATCGGCAGGACGAGAAACAGCTGGATCAGGGCGAAGAGCAGCGGCGCCTGATCGGGGGCCATGAATGCGGGCAATTTCAGGCCGACCATCTCCCCCATCGCGACCACCAGCAGCAAGGCCCCCAGGATAAGGGTCGGAAAAAGCTCGCGCTTCATGGTCCGCAGACGGGCCAGGGCCAGCTGCTGACCTTCGGCGAAGCTGTCGCCGCTCTCGGAAGCGGGGGTCGCCTTGAAACCGAGCCCGGCGATCTTCTCCCTGAGCTGGCGCAGCCCCACCTTGTCCGGATCGAACCTGACCAGACCGCTGTTCGCCGGCAGGTTAACCTCGACGCTCTCCACCCCATCCATCCCGGAAACGACTTTTTCGATCCGGGCGGAACAGGAGGCGCAGCTCATCCCCTCGATATTGAAGCGGACTTCATGATCCCTTCTCGGTACGATCATCTCGAAGCCCAACCCCTTGATCTTGTCGGCGATCAGCTCAAGATCAATGGTTGCCGGATCCCATTGCAGTTCCATGATTTCCGTAGCCAGATTGACATTTGCCCTGCTCACCCCGTCAAGGGCGCCGACAACTTTTTCGATCCTGGCCGAACAGGAGGCGCAGTGCATGCCCTTGATGCCGACCAGGGCGGTTTGCTCCCGCTTTTCCGGAGAATCATTCATATCTGTTCCTTGCGATGGGTCAGGGATGACCTTGATTTTCAGTATTCAATTAATGACTTACGGATCCGATTTCCGGAAAAGTAATAATTAATTGTTTTTTAGGCAACACCACTTATAGTTAAACTGTTTTCTACAATGATGACGTCGCAAAAAGTCGAGGGCATCATAATGTCATTTCGACCAAAGGGAGAAATCTTAATAATAACAATAAGTTAAAGAACAGGATTTCTCACATTCGTTTCGAAATGACAGCTTTTTTGTCCTTTTTTCGAACGCATCAATAATACGGATGAACAATTTCAACTTAAATCGATGAATTATTAAGGAGATTATTATGGCCACGATAAAAGTAATCGGGATGAGATGCGGACACTGTGTCGGCGCGGTCACCAAGGCCCTGGAAGATATCGACGGGATCAGCAATGTCAAGATCGACCTGGAAAAAGGAGAAGCGACTTATGACGAAAGTGGCCAGGTATCGACCGAAACCATAGAGGAAGAGATCAAAAAGATCGGTTTCGAACTCGGCTGATAAAATGGGCGGGAAGCCGGTCGACATTCGCCGCCGGCCGGTTTCCCCCCCTGAACCCCACCTCGCCTCACAGAACATACTTGATGAAGACGTGGGCGGAAAGCTCCCGGTATATACGGTTGCGGTGCTCCTCACTGACAACCTCCATTTCCAGATCGACACTATGATATTTACCGGTGCTGCTTACCTTTGAAGCGGTTATTTTACAGGAATCCGCATCGACGGTTTTCCTGATCGCCCCTTCCACTTCGCCGCGGCCGACTCCGATAACCTTGAACAACCACGGACATGGATAGTCGATTTTCGGCTTGGCCCGGCATACCTTTTTTTTCACTGACAACTCCTCATAAAAATCCCGGACTGCTCACAAGCGGCCGCCCTACTTTTTCTCGATCCGGACCGGCACTCTGCGCCGTCCCCAAACAAGAGCGTCCTGGTGATTGTCCTTATAAAGATCGAGCCGGTCGGGACCTTTTATGGCGCCGCCCCGGTCCTCGACGACTCCCCAGCCATAGCCGGGAACATACATCCTGGTCCCGAACCGGTAATAATCGGTATCGGCGGCAATCGTACCGTCCGCCGGCAACAAGAGCCAGGGAAAGAAAACTATCCTGAAGGGGATCAACCAGGGCCTCCTGAGGCTGTCCACGGACATCAGACCCGGATAAGGTTCCCGCGGCTTGGCGCCGCTTGCGGTCCGTCCCGTATAATCGCGGCCCTGATCGACCCCGGCAGCCACGTAGCGATTCCAGAAATCAAGTTTGAGGAATTTCCAACTGCCCCTTTCCCAGCTGCAGCATTGCGCGCACCCGCAGTAAGCCGTGGCAACCATGGTTCTCGATACCGGCTTGGCGGCGCAGCCGGAGCTCAGCAGAATCACCGTAATCAATCCCGCCGCGTACAGAAAGCGGGATAATTCCTTGGAAGTGCGGCAGATCAAAAAAAGCCTCCTTTTCCTGCTCAAAAAAAGTGGCATATGCTGAATCAATCCCTGACGGCCACCGGGCAGTCTACCCTACCAACCTGATTATTAGGGGCCGTTAAGAAATAACCTGAACTTTTTATCCATTTCTTTACGGCCCCTTATGCCGTTCATGAACAAAAAAAGTATGATTTATTTTTGAACGACGGCTTACCTGTTGATCTGTCCATGATCGCGGTGGAAAAATTACCGCGCGCCTTGCAGGATGCCCGATAACCGCTTCAGACATAGCATAATCAGGATTTATTACTGAAACAAACCTTCCTGATTTTTTCTTGACAGAGACGGCACATTAAAATTAAGGATAAGGCAATGCAAGATATAAATTATCCGTCCGGTTTCAATCAGAATTACTATTTATAATGGAATTTCGGCGAATTCACCATGGTCGCGTAACCGTACACCGTGGCGGTCGCCTTAACCCACAACCGCCGGACGTAACCGTTCAGCAGTGCCGCAGATTTGGACAAGCGGACCGGCGCCGCGTACCTCGTGTACGTAAGCCGGGCCGATCGTTCGAAGATGTGGTGCCGCTGAACGGTTACAATGGTCGCCAAGGACACCAACCATAAGGACAGAAGAAGATGAAATTATCCCTGACAACTCTGCTCGCAATTATAATCCTTGGCTTTGCCGCCGGCCCGGTCTCGGCTGAATGCACCGAAGGAGACTGCGCCAACGGCAGCGGTACTTTTGAATACCCCAACGGCGGCAGTTATGTCGGTGAATTCAAGGAGAACTATCCCCACGGCGAAGGAGTACTGATCTATCCGGACGGCTCGGAATACGCCGGCTCCTTTGAGAACAACGAACTCCATGGCGAAGGGATTTACACCTTCCCCAACGGTGACAAATACGAAGGAGAGTTCGTCAAGAGCAAGCGGCAAGGCCAGGGTACTCTGACCCTGCAGGA
>JBHEOZ010000020.1:14314-14638 GCA_046260555.1 Desulfurivibrionaceae bacterium | reverse complement strand
GTCTTTATCTCATTGTAAAAAAGAGATGGGCTCCGCACTTTGAGCTCGGCGACATCCTGGTCCTGGAGAAGATTCAGGCCACGATTCTCTACAACCTCGATCTAAACGCCGGGATGAAGATCAAACGGCTGCACAACTATGATTTCGTGGACCGCATCGGGCTGGGCTGCGAATTTACCGAACTGAGCGAACTAGCCCGGGAAAACATCGGAAGACTCGTCGACTGGGGCCTGAGCCGGAATGGAGAAAAAATCTAGCCCGCGGCGGGGGGATAGGCTTGTAGTGCTTGATATGGATTCGACTAAACATGACAGACTCGCAAAA
>JBHEOZ010000020.1:0-14304 GCA_046260555.1 Desulfurivibrionaceae bacterium | reverse complement strand
GGTTGGGATAATCAGGATGCCTTCTCCTCGGGCGCTGGCGGAATGACCAAGCCGTAGGCCTTGCCGATTCGCCGGACCAGATCCAGAAAAGCTGGGGGCAGGGGCAGATCGCGCTCCTCAATGAGGATTCCGGCCGCGCCGGCAATCTCAAGAGGCCGATCATCGGCAACATCGCTCATCCTGTCGCAGAGGGCCTGCATGCGCAGGGCGTCGGTAAAGGGAATCCGCATATCCGGACAATGGCCGGCAAACTCCCTGATTTCCTCATCGATCCTTGCCTGATTATCGGCGGCAAAGGAGGCAAACGGTTCCTGTTGATTCGTTATGCCGAACATTTCATTAATAACCGCCCCGGTCAGCATGGTCCTGAATTTCGGATCCCAGTCGGGATATCTTTCGGTCAGGGAAGAAGCGAGTTTGCGGAAAGTGACCATTTTGATGACCTCAACCCCTTCCCGCATGATCGGGATCAGCTTGCTTTCAAATTCCATCGCGGATTTTTCCATCATTGCCACCATCATTCCTTGATAGTTATAAAAAAAGGCCGCTCCCCTTTACTGCCGGGAAATCGGCCCTTTCACCCTGACGCCATATCGGCAGGAAACTTATCCGGCAGTGTCACCCACCCCATAACCGGCTTTCTTTTCAGTTATTCTTGCTCTCGTCAACAATGATCACATCACCGAGGACCTTGCTGCCTGCCCCCATAACGACACTGTTTCTGTTATTGTCGCCGGTGGTTTGGCCGGTCGTCGTGCTCGCTTTCCCGGCCTTCTGCGCGACCTTCGCCCTTGATTTGGAATTCATGATAATGAATTTGATATTCTTGTCGGGCTTGCCCATGTCATCATAACTTGAAATGCCGTCGTCGGTAAACGTGGAGATGCCGTCATCAAGATCGCCGGCCCAACCATAAACAGCACCGACAAAAAAGAGCGCCGCCAACAGACTGAAAAAAACCATTCCCTTCATGGTAAAGGCTCCAGAGCAATGGAAAATTGAAAGATAAAATCTCGGCCCGGCAACTTAAAATTGAGATGCCGGGCCGAGATCGCACCGATTGTCGAATTGAGCGATTACTCGATGGTAACCGAACCCATGCTGGCTTCCGAGCCTGTGCCGATGGCGACATTGGCCGATTTGTCAACATTGGCCTGGTTGGTGACCACCCCTTGAATTTTAGCGTTTTTAATGGCGACGGTACCCATGTTGGCAGTGGCATCCTTACCGATGGCCACATTGGCCGATTTGGCGATGTCCGCCTTGTTGCTGACCACGCCATTGACGTTGGCCCGGTCCATCGATATGGAAGCCATATTGGAAGCAGCGCCCTCACCGATCGCGACATTGGCCGACTTGTCGACCTTGGCATTATTGGTAACCACGCCCTTGACGCTACTGCCCTTCATATCGATCGCGCCCATATTGGCGGTTCCACCACCGATTGCCACATTGGCCGATTTGGCGACGTCGGCCCTATTGCTGATCACCCCCTTGATTTTGGAGCGATCCATCGAAATCGAACCCATGTTGGCCTTGGAGTCTTTGCCGATAGCCACGTTAGCCGATTTATCGACCTTGGCATTATTGGTAACCACACCCTTGACGCTGGAATCTTTGAGGGCCACGGTACCCATTCTGGCCTTGGCCCCTTCGCCGATCGCCACGTTGGCCGACTTCTTGACCTCGGCTTTATTGCTGATCACACCCTTAACATCCGAGGCGGCCGATGCAACGGTGGCAAATCCCATCGCCAGACTTGCTGCCGCAACTGCGATAATCACTTTCTTCATTTCAATCTCCTTTCTGTTGTTGTTGTTGGCTGAGCCGTTGTTAAAAAATCTTTTTTTATAACATATATGAAGTGTCCGGCATAAGGGTCCCTGAACAACCGAATACTCATAATCAATTACTTCATGACCACTGAATTTTTATTGGAAGTCTTGCCCCTTCCCGCGGCAACATTAACGTTCTGGCCAAAACTGAAGGGACTATCCACATCGTTGACGGTAATCCCCTTGCCGGAGGTAACGGCGACATCGCCGCCGATGCTGGAACCGTGCTTGACGATCACCGCGCCGGAGTTGGCCTCCGCCCCGGAACCGGCGGCAATATTGATGGCAGCGCCGCCCTTTACCCTGGTCGAGATATTTCCGGAGACGCTGCTGTTTTCAACGACCACCGAGCCCATGTTGGCCTCGGTCCGGCTGCCGGCCGCCACATTGAGCGCGCCGCCGGCCACTTTATTGGTGATATTGCCCCGGACGCTGCTGTTCTCGATTTTGGTGGAACCCATGTTGGCTTCGGAACGGCTACCGGCGGCAACATTCAGGGCGGCGCCGCCGACGGTGTTTTTGATATTGCCCCTGACCCTGCTGTTCTCGATCCTGGTCGCCGCCTGATTGGCCTCGGCCCGGTTGCCTGCCGCGACATTCAAGGCCGCACCGCCGACGGTATTGGTGATATTGCCCCGGACCTCGCTGTTAACAATTTCGGTGGCACCCTGACTGGCCTCGGCCCGATTACCCGCCGCGACATTAAGAGCCGCTCCGGCCACGGTGTTTTTCACATTGCCCTTCATACTGCTGTTTTTCATCTTCAGAGCACCCTGACCGGCTTCGGCCCGATTTCCGGCGGCAACGTTCAGGGCCGCCCCGGCCACGGTATTGACCGCGGCGCCTTTCATCTCGCTGTTCTCCAGCTTGACCGCGCCCTGGTTGGCCTCGGCCCGGTTGCCCGCCGCGACATTAAGGGCCGCCCCCGCCACGGTATTAACCGCGGCGCCTTGCATCTTGCTATTCTCCAGCTTGACCGCGGCCTGGTTCGCCTCTACCCGGTTGCCCGCCGCGACATTGACCGCTCCGCCCGCCACCGTATTGACCAGGGCCCCCACGACCTTGCTGTTTTCCAGATTAACCGCGGCCTGGTTGGCCTCGGCCCGATTACCGGCCGCGACATTTACCGCCCCCAAAGCGCCGACGGTATTGACAGCCGCCCCGCTCAGACTGCTGTTTTCCATCTTGGTAGCGGCCTGGTTGGCTTCCACCCGATTGCCCGCCGCGACATTGACCAGATTCTGGCCGACCGCCGTATTGACCACCGCCCCCTTAACCTCGCTGCCGGTCATCCTTACCGTGGCCTGATCGGCTTCAACCTGGTTACCCGCCCCGACATTAACCATATTCTGACCGACCGCCGTATTGACCACCGCCCCGGTCACCCCGCTCTCTTTCATTATCACGGATGCCTGTCCGGCCTTGACCCGGTTGCCGGCCCCGACGTTCACGGCCTGGTCGACCACCGAGCTGTTGACCACCGCGCCCTTCACCCGGCCCTTTTCCATCCGGACCGACGCCTGGTCCGCGTTAACCCGGTTGCCGGCGCCGACGTTCACTGCATTCCGGCCCACGGCGGTATTGACCACCGCCCCGGTAATCGCGCTTTCTTCGACATCGATAGAGGCCTGGTTGGCCTTGACCTTATTCCCCGCCGCCACATTAACCTTCTTATCGACCAGGCTGGTGTTGACCACCGCCCCCCGCAATTTTCCGCCCACTCTGGTGGAGGACTGGCTGGCCGAAGCCTTGTTGCCGGCCGCGACGTTGACGCTCTGGCTGCTGCGATTGAGATTGACGACAGCCCCTCCCATATCGAGACTCTGCAACTTTATGGAACTCTGCTCCGCCCTGCTCTCACTGCCGACGGCAACATTGACGCTTTTCCCGGTCTGCCCGGGCACATTAATCACCGCCCCCTTGACACTGGAATCGGCAAAAGTCGAGGGAATCCAGAAAAATACAGGCGCCAGGGAAAGACAGAGGGGGAGAAAGAGATTAATTTTTTTCATTTGGCATCTCCGAATTGCGCGTACCGGGTGCGGGGACCCGAAGTAATTTTTCAATCAATTAATCTATTTGATATTTATTATCATTTTTACTTTGGTTTTCCCACCAAAAACAACTTAAAGCAATCGGGGCCGTCCCCCAAAATTCATCCCGCCCGAAGCGGGGGTCCGGCTCCTGTTTTAAAATGTAATTATAACGACAAGCCACCTTGGCAAGCAGTGAATGGGTACACCATTTTTCTGTGACTTTTTCACCAGTGTTTTTTCGCTGATTTTTACGGTTTGGCTATGGGAAGCGACAAGATTATCGGTTAGTATGTGATTTCATAAATTACCGGTCCGCGTCACCGTTTCAGCCGGTCCGAACACCCATTCAAAATCAAGTTAAAGGACGCCTGCGATGAAAAAAATATTCTCCGCCGTCGGTTTGTCTTCACTATTGTTAGCCGCCGGATTATCCCTGGCCGGCCAGGGTCGGAACCTGCCCCCCCTCGAGCTGACATCGTCTCTGGTAGATCTGAACGGCCTGGAGGCCGAGTTTCATCCGGCCAACAACATCGTCAGCGTCAGGGGCTTGCTCAAAAACACCTCGAACAGCGTGATTCGCGGCTTTCTTTCCTTACATATCCTCTCGGCTACCGGCAACGTCCTCCAAACCTTCGAGCTCCCGATCAAGGATCACCAACCCCTGGCCAGGGGTGAATCGTTCAGCTTTGAAACCGCCCTGCCCGTCTCCCTAAGCAAGGAGGCGGCCCACTTGAGCGTTGACTTCACCAAAAACTGAACCGGAGTTGCTGAACTCGCAAAAAGTCACGGGATGGCTAAGCAAAAAGTTCGATACACGCCCCGCAGGAAGTGCTCTCCTCAAGGGAGGATTGAACAGAACCCTCTTGGGGTCCAAGGAGTAGTGTGTTTTTGAGAGAGAGGCCATACAATGGTAACAAAAACACGCTATGACTCCAATCGATCGGAGTTCTTACTAGGCCATCAGGGTAAATCCGGATTCAGTCGATGGAACTGTAGGATTTTTTCAGATCGTTTTTTATAACGGTGCTTTCCATGTCCGGTCCGTAGGTGCGGCTGTAAACCGTGCGGGTCTCCCCGGAAACGGTATCGATCACAAAAGCGCCGACCGCGCCGCCTTTTTCGCCGAAGGAAGTGGCCCAGGACGACAGCTGGTAGCGGCCAAAGCTCAGATTTGCAGAAGAGGAGCCCTGGTGATCGATGGCCCCGGTGAGGACCAGGAAAAACAGGGCGGCCAAGACGCCAAAAATAAAATATTTAGCCTTCATCGTCCCACACCTCCTTGTCTATGTTACAGGCCCGAACCGGCTTGCGAGTAATCGTCGCTTTGAGCTCCCAGTCCCTCGACTTCGATCACCGGGTCCACATCCAGAATCTGCTGGCCGAGAATCTCCGCCACCTCATTGGTATCGATCTGCATCTTGACAAAGGCATCGCCCTGATCATCCCAGCCGTAATCCGCAAGCCGGGCCAGATAAATAGTGGCAAGCACCTTCGATTTGACAATATCCGAGGTCAAAATATAATTTTCCACCGTGGTCTGGCTCTCCAGGGTAAAACCGACGATCCGCTTGGCCAGTTGCTTGTAAGCATCGATCTCGGCGGCCCGCAACGCTCCGAGGGGCACGGCCATCCCCGGCGTGGAGGTGGCGAACCCCACCCTGGTGAAGCTCTTGCCGTTAAAGTTGATCTGCTGCCCGTCGATATTGGTGAACTCGTTCAGGGTTATCGAGGCAACGGCCTTGGCGATGTCCTTTTCGGCATCATAGGACATTTCATCTATTCTGATCCCGCGGATCTCGGCCTGGGTTTTGGTATCGGTCTTGCCCTCGAACCCCGAGGCGATCATGTTCTCCACGGATTCGCTCGAGCGGATCTTGAGTCCGTAAATCGACTCGACAATGGCCCGTTCGGCAACGATCTTAGCGGCCCTTATGGTCATGATTTTCTTATTGCCGGCCATGGCCGCCGGCGCACAGATCAAGATAACAATCGCAAGGATCGCGGTTACTCTGGCCAGACGCATCGGGGTTCCTCCCTTTATAATTTACTCAACTTTCCGAGTTGGTTAATAATTTTTTGATTTTACGTTATTTTATTGATGCCAAAGCCATGGATTTTCGGATTATCCGGTTAAGAATCACTCCTCACCACTCACTCCTCACTCCTCACTCCTCACTCCTCACTCCTCACTCCTCACCACTCGCTGTCATCCAGCATCCGGCCGAAACCGGTGCTTTGCAAGGCCTGGCCCTTTCTCCGCGCCGGGGCCTGCGGCGCCGCCTCGGCCTGGGCGGTGGCGGCAACCTGCTCGACCGCGGCCGGTTCATCATAAACAGCCTCAGTGGCGGCCACCGGGGCGGTCGGCTGGCTAACAGCCGGCTCGGCCTGGGCTACGGCCTGTTGATAGAGGATATTGTTCAGGGCGGTGCGCCGGCCGGCGGCGGCGGCATCGAAAGG
The DNA here is from genome assembly GCA_046260555.1 of Desulfurivibrionaceae bacterium. Taxonomy (GTDB): domain Bacteria; phylum Desulfobacterota; class Desulfobulbia; order Desulfobulbales; family JAGXFP01; genus JAGXFP01. Next base: position 7,976 of record JBHEOZ010000020.1, on the reverse strand, counting down.
CATATTGATGTAGATATCGGTGAACAGCCCTTCGCTGATTTCACCGCTGCCGATCTTGTAATCGGGGGCGAATTTGTTCAGAGCCGCCTCGGTCTGGGCGTCGAGCACCCCGGTCATCTGGATATCGTAGCCGTGGACATAGAGCCACTGCTGGATCGCCGCCACCCTCTGGGCGGGGTCCATCGAGTAAAAAATCGTGGCGATGGAGTCGATCACGACGGGATCGGGCAGGGTGTCATCGCCCAGGAGGCGCCAGTAAGGGATATTCAGGTACTTACCGACCATCTGGATCATGCTCATCTGGACCAGAAGCCGCACCGCCTCATGCCGCCCCTGCACCTTTTTAACGGAGCCCTTGAGCCCGAAGGTCGGCCCGAAGATCGTTATCCCCAGCTCTTTCTGCCGGGTCGCCTTGTTAACCACCATGCTGTTGGTGGTGGTCATCTTGGCAATTCCCGCAAGGGTGGTAAAATCCTTCATGTTGAAATCAAGAGTGATCCGGGCCTTGCCCGCCTTCCCGGCGCTGCCGTAATTAACTCCGATTTCATCGGAGGGCACCCAGCTCTTGAGACCGCTGACCGTGGCCTGGGCCCCGACGTCGACGCCGTCCCCCCTGGTCTCCAGGCCACGATCAAATTCGGTGATTCCGCCGGTTATGACGACATCGGGAATAAGCTTATCCGCGAAATCAGAATAGCCGGTAACCATCTGGTTCTGGATAAAACCGGGATCGTATTCGATGAAGACGACATTGCCGCCGATCGAATTCAAGGTGCTTTTCATTATCTCGGTGATGTTTCTCTGGATCTCACCGCCGGTGGTCATGGCGGTTCCGGTTTTATCGGTGATATCGTTGCTCTGGATCTTGACCAGGCCGGTGTCGAAAACCGTGCTCATCGAGCCCAGATCGGACAAAGCCCCGGTGTAGGAGGTTATTTTGACTTCGGGTGCCGACTGCTCAAGTTCAACATCGACATCTCGGGGATCTACTCCGGCGCAGGAGATAATAAGCGGCGTTAACAAGGCCGCGGCGATCAACCACTTAATCTTATACCCACAGAGCATAAGTTTCGTTTGCACCCTAAAGGGCATGAAAGCAGACAAGCTGCTCAACTCAGCTTTATCCGACAAAGCGCCCGCTCTGATTCCATCCATCACATGCCTCTCCTTTCTCAATTCCGTGCCTATTTCATGACATCCATGAACCGGTTCAACCAATTTCTCATTAACCACTTGTTGATATACCCGACCCGGCCCTAAATTTCTAATAAATGTTTAGCAAAAAACCGCTTTTTTCGTGAAAAACAATAAAATATCCCTTCGCCGAAAACAGTGAACTTTACTACGCGGTTTATGTGAAATATTTACATCTGCCTCTACGGGTTGTTATTGAATGATTTTGCCGATATAATGCTTTCGATCCGCCAGGGCCGGATCGGTCTGGATAAACTTCCCTGTATAATTGATAAATTACCGGCAACCGGAAAATGAGACGATCGCTCAATAATCAGAAAAATCGAGGAAAATATGATGAAAAACCCCCTGGTAAGCAGCGCCATCTTCTCGGGGATCAGCGACCCCGATCTCGAAAAGATCAAACAAGCCGCGGTTAAAAAGGTATATCCGAAAAACACCATTATTCTAAGCGAAGGAGACCTTACCGACTCCTTGTATATCGTAGCCGGCGGCAAGGTGAAGGTCACGATCATCGACGAACACGGCAAGGAAATAATCCTGTCGATTCTCGGTCCCGGCGATTACTTCGGGGAGATGACGGCCCTGGAGGCAGGCTCGGCCCGCAGCGCCTGTGTGGTGACCAGGGAAAAAAGCGAGGTTCTCATTCTGTCCAAAAAAGAGTTCCGGAAAATCATTTCCGCCAATCCCGATATCGTTTTCAGCCTGCTGAAGGATTCGATCGAGAGGCTGCGGGAGGCCAACAAGAAGATCGAAAGCCTCGCCCTGATGGATGTATACGGCAGGGTGGCGCGGCTCTTCCTGCAAATGGCCAGACTCGATAAGAATACCGGCAAGCAGGTCATCGGAGAGAGACTTACCCATCAGGACATTGCCAACATGGTCGGCTCTTCCCGGGAAATGGTCAGCCGGGTCATGAAGGAGCTGTGCCGGGGTGATTACGTCTCGGTCAACCACAAGATCATCGAAATCAATAAAAAACTGCCGTACGCCTGGTAAGTCTTTCCGCGCCCCCTTGGCAATTCGCGGTCCAGGCCAATTCCGGCTTGGCCGTGGTGGGCAAGGCGCCGGGACCGAACCCCTTGCCGCGGGCCGCCGCTCCCCCAAAAAAATATTTCCCAAGCCGGTAAAAAAGGGTATTATATCCGTTTTTTTTCGGCCGCTATCGACTAAAACAGCCCTGAACAGACGATCTATTTTTATTTTTCCATTTTAATGGTTATTGTTTTGAACCAATGCTAAAAAGGTTAGCGGTTCCTCTGCCCCCCCGGCAAAGAACCGATGGTGAAACAGAATGTTATATTGCGAGAACAACAACCCCGACCGGCCCCGTGATGAATGCGGAGTCTGCGGAATTTACGGTCATAAAGACGCGGCCAAACTGACCTACTTCGGACTGTATGCCCTGCAGCACCGGGGCCAGGAGAGTGCCGGCATCGTCACCGGCGATGGTGACAAGATCCACCAGTTCCGCGGGATGGGCCTGGTTCCGGAAGTGTTCAGCGAGGAAACCCTCCAGTCCCTCACCGGTCATCTGAGTATCGGGCATGTCCGCTATTCCACCACCGGCGAATCGAACGTAGTCAACGCCCAGCCTTTTACCGCCACCCATCTCGGCTGCACCCTTTCCGTGGCCCATAACGGCAACCTCGTCAATATCAGAGCCCTTCGCGAAGAACTGGAAAAAGAGGGCTCGATTTTTCAATCGACCATGGACAGCGAAGTGGTGGTCCACCTGATGGCCCGCCACTCCCATCTCGACTTTGCCGAGGCGATCCTCAAAACCGCCGCCAAGATCAAGGGCGCCTATTCGATGCTCCTGATGACCCGGAAAAAGCTGGTGGCGGTCCGCGATCCCAACGGCTTTCGGCCCCTCTGTCTGGGCAAGCTGAACAACGGCTCCTATGTGGTCGCCTCCGAAACCTGCGCCCTGGATCTGATCGAGGCCGCCTACATCCGGGATATCGAACCAGGCGAAGTCCTGATCATCGATGAAAACGGCCTGAGCTCTCAATATATGGAAAAGGCCGACCGCCAGAGTTGCTGTATCTTCGAGCACGTCTATTTCGCCCGGCCGGACAGTGACATCTTCGGGTTCAACGTCTACCAGAGCCGCAAGCGGATGGGCGAGATTCTCGCCAGGGAATGCAAGGTAGACGCCGATTTCGTGATGCCCTTCCCCGATTCGGGCAACTACGCCGCCATCGGCTATTCCCAGGCCTCCGGCATCCCGCTTGAAATGGGGGTGATCCGCAACCATTACGTGGGCCGGACCTTTATCCAGCCGACCCAGTCGATGCGCGACTTTTCGGTGCGGGTCAAGCTCAATCCGATCCGCACCTTCCTGGAGGGCAAACGGGTGATCATCATCGAGGATTCGATCATCCGCGGCACCACCGGCCGCAGCCGGGTCCGTTCCCTGCGCGATGTGGGCGTCAAGGAGATCCACATGATGATCAGCTGCCCGCCGACCCGAAATCCCTGTTATTACGGGATCGACTTCCCCTCCGGCGGTGAGCTGATCGCCAACGCCAAGACCATCGACGAGATCCGCGACCATCTCGGTCTCGACAGCCTCCATTACCTGAGCATCGAAGGGCTGGTCGAGGCGACCGGCAACAGCGCCGACAGTTTCTGTCTGGCCTGTTTCAACGGCGATTACCCGGTCGCCCCCGACCAGGAATTCCATAAACTTTTCCTGGGCTCCACATGTTGAACGGAAACAACCCATGTATATAGACCAGGCCAAGGAAGTCCTCAAAATCGAGGCGGAAGGGATCAGCGCCCTGATCGATCAGCTCAACGATGATTTCAACCGGGCCGTCGAGATGATCCTCGCCTGCCCGGGCCGGCTGATCATTACCGGGATCGGTAAATCGGGGATAATCGGCCAGAAGATCGCCGCCACCTTGAACAGCACCGGCACCTCCTCGTTCTTCCTGCATCCGGTCGAGGCCATGCACGGCGACCTGGGGCTGGTCGACGAGCGGGACGTGGTTCTGGCCATCTCCTACAGCGGCGAAACCAGTGAATTGAATCTGCTCCTGCCCAGCCTGAAAAAAAGAGGGGTGGGCGTCATCGCCATGACCGGCAGGATCGATTCCAGCCTGGCCAAACACGGCGATGCGGTCCTCGAAGTCGCGGTTCCCCGGGAGGCCTGCCCCCTGGGGCTGGCGCCGACGGCCAGCACCACCGCCGCCCTGGCCATGGGCGACGCCCTGGCCGTGGTCCTGCTGAACTGCAAGCACTTCAAGGCCAGCGATTTTCGCCGCAACCATCCCGGCGGCAGTCTTGGCGAAAGGCTCAAGGTCAAGGTCTCGGAGGTGATGCTTACCGGCGCGGAAATCCCCCGGGTAGCCGTGGACAAGTCTCTGGCCGAGGCCCTAACCACCATGAACGAGATGAACCTCGGGGCGATTGTGGTAATGGACGGCGAGGAGTTGAAAGGCATCATCACCGACGGCGACCTTCGCCGCCTGGTCTCCCGGGGCGAAGATCTCGCCGCCGCCACGGTGATGGAGGTAATGACCGGGGAGCCCAAAACCATCTCCGGCGACCTGTTGGCCGCCGATGCCTTAAGCATTATGCAGCGTTACGAGATCACCATCCTGCCGGTCCACGATAAGGACGGAGCCCTGGCCGGGGTCCTGCATCTCCAGGATCTGCTGGGCAAGGGCGAATTCCGTTTTCTGGTCTGAGCCGCAGCCGGCGGCCGCTGCCGCCGCCTGTTCATTCGGTTGACAAAGGCCGGTCCATTGGGTAACATTTTCGTTTACCCTGCTGAAATTCTGCATGTTTTACCGATAAATCGGCCCGAACCGCGGCCTTAATTTTTTAGTTATAATTTTTCAACTTTTTTTAACGAGGTTCTTTATGGGAATAACCAGCAAGGAGATTAACGCTTCTTTCAGCGCCGAGGTAACCGCCCTGCCGGGCGGCGAACACCTCAACAGCTGCTTTTCCTGTGGAGCCTGCAGCGGGGTCTGCCCGGTCAGTCAGGCGATCCCCGATTTCGATCCCCGCAAGATCATTCATATGATCCGGATGGGCTTGAAGGACAAGCTGCTCGCTTCCGAGGTGATCTGGCATTGCTCGAAGTGCCGCAGCTGCATCTTCGTCTGCCCCCAGGATGTGCGCTTTGCCGACATCATGGGCGCGGTCCGGGAAATGGCCCTGGACCAGGGCATCGTCACCGAGCAGGATCTACTCGACAAGGGCAAGGCGGCCTGGGTGGAGCGCGATCAATGCGTCTCCTGTCTGACCTGCGTCCGGGTCTGTCCTTGGGAAATCCCCCAGATCGACGACGGGGGAGTGGCGGTGATCGATCCCCGCACCTGCCGGGGCTGCGGGATCTGCCCCGCCGAATGCCCGGCCCAGGCCATCAAGATGAATGAATCCGAGGACGAACGGTTGATCGCCGCATCCGGAACCTGAAATTAATTGGAGAGACAGATGAGTTTTACTCCTGATATACAGATATTCTGCTGCCACTACACCTCCCAGCAGGCGATTGCCGAAGGGGCCGCCGGCCTGAAAGAGGACGGCCTGCCGGCCGGCGCCACTATCAACCGCCTGCCCTGCTCCGGCAAACTTGAGGTAAGCACCCTGTTGAAGGCCTTTGAAGACGGGGCTGACGGGGTCTGCGTGGTCGGCTGCCCCGAAGACAAGTGTCATAACGTATCGGGCAGCAAACGCGCCGCCCACCGGGTCGTGGCGGTTCGCCAGGCCCTGACCGAGCTCGGGGTGGAAGGCGAAAGAATCGAGATGTTCCATCTGGAAAGGGGCTTTCATCCCGAATTTATCGATGCCGCCGTGCTGATGCACGAAAGAGTAAGCGGTTTTGGCCCCAGCCCGTTCAAGGAAGAGAAAAAGCCGGTTAAAAAAAAGGCGGCCGGTAAAGCGGCCGCGAAACCTGCCAAGAAGGGAGCTAAGAAAAAATGATTATAGCGGAACGTAAACCCGTTGACGAAATAGTGGAGATGGTTGCCGACGCCAAGCGGGTGCTGGTCCTCGGCTGCCGCGGCTGCGTCTCGGTCTGCTCGGCCGGCGGCGAGCGCGAGGTGGAGATTCTCGCCTCCCTGCTGCGCCTCGGCGCCAGAAAGCAGGGCCGGGAGCTTAAAACCATCGAGGCCACCATGGTCCGACAGTGCGACCGGGAATATATCGAGGCCATCGACCAGTGGGCCGGGCAGTACGACGCCATCGTTTCGATGGCCTGCGGAGTCGGGGTCAACTTCATCGCCAACCTGCGGCCCGACGATATTGTCTATCCCGGGGTTAACACCGGCTGCATGGGCGGTTCCGCCGAGCAGGGGGTCTGGACCGAACAGTGCGCCGGCTGCGGCAACTGCGTCCTCCACCTCACCGGCGGCCTCTGCCCCGTGGCCCGCTGCGCCAAAAGTTTGATGAACGGCCCCTGCGGCGGTTCCCAGAACGGCGAGTGCGAGATCAATAAGGATATACCCTGCATCTGGCAGTCGATCCATGACCGCCTGATCCGCACCGGACGCCGGGCCGATATGGACAGGGTCGCCCCGATCCGGGACTGGAGTTCGGCCGGCCACGGCGGCCCCCGGAAGGTGGTCCGGGACGATCTGACCGTCTGAGTCTTACCGGTTAACGATTGATGATCCGCCAAGGGCGGTGGGCAAGCTGCCCATCGCCCTTTTTTTAGTGCGCCTTAATATTTGCCGTCAGGTCCGGCTCGCGATTAAAACCGGGTCATTGCCCCCTTCACCTTCGGTGAATTTCCTCAAGCTCCCGCGGTTGATCCCGCCAGAGGAAACTGTTTTCTGGCTGAACTATCATCTTTGTGATAACCTGCGTAAATTCCGCCGGGACCGAGGCACATCTTTCGAGCCGGCGTGGAGAGATCATTGCGAAATGAGCTTTCCAACAAATTCTCTGTTGAAAAGCGGCTAAGACCGCGGGGGTAGAGGATATGGAGCTTCGTGAAGAATTGAGCCAGTTTTACTTGAGCCAACTCCCGGGCGGCGTCCTGGAGGGCAACCTGCTCAAGGCCCCCTGCCCCTTCTGCGGGCGGGACAGAGAGGGGGCAGCCGGCCGGCTGGTGGTCTACCTCAGTGGCCGGGGCTTTTTTGCCGGATATTTCCGCTGCCTGAAGCGCTGCGTGCCCGGCGGCTTCGCCCCCCATTTCGGCCGGCTGCTGGGACTTGATCCCAGTCTGGTTCCCGGCTACGACCCGGAACGCCGGCCCCATCCGATGCCGAAAGAGCTGCCCACCCAGGGGATCAACCAGGAAATCGACCGTCTCCATTCCACCCTGACCCCGGAGATCCGGCACTATTTCGCCGAACGCGGCATCGGCCCCGATACCTTGAGGGAGCTGAAGATCGGCTTCAACGGCCGCTATCTGGTCTATCCCTATTTCCGCGAGAACGACCGCTGCTACGCGGCCCATTGCCTCTCCCCAGACCGGGGCGGCGACCATTTCTGGCTCGGCGACAGCAGATTCGCGGCCGACGGCCTGCAGATCTTCAACCTTAAGGATATCGATCGCTGCGAGGACGGGGCGCTCTTCGTGACCGAAGGAGAGGCCAATCTTCTCTGCCTGCGGGAACTGGGCTATCCCGGGGTGGCGGTACCGGGCCTCGACGATCTGGCGGGCCTCGACGCCGAGCGCTTCGCCTATGTGAAGACGGTTTTCCTGGTGATGCGCCATTCCCCCGAGGCAGAGGCCGCCGCCCGCGCCTTTGCCGAGCGCCTGGGCTTCAAGGCCAGACTGTTGCAGTGGCCCGCCGCCCGTGAGCGCGATTTTGACC
>JBHEOZ010000002.1:22975-23342 GCA_046260555.1 Desulfurivibrionaceae bacterium | reverse complement strand
GCTCAGGACAGTGGTCGGCCGCGGCGAACCCGCCGGCGATCCCGCCCGCCTGATCGTCGCTTATCAAAGAAAGGAAGGATTAATGGCCGACGGTATCGCCGGGCCGGAAACCCTTATCCATCTTAACTCGAGTATCGGCCGCCAAGGCCCGACCCTTGCGGAGTGACGATGTCCTATATCCTCGACGCCTTAAAAAAATCGGAACAGGAAAGGAAACAGGGAGAAGTTCCCGACCTCAACAGTCTCCGCGATCCCACCCCGGCAAGGTCGAACAGACGGGTTCGCATCCTGGTGATCGGCTCTGTTTTGCTCTTGATTCTGGCGGTAAATCTCTGGGTGATCCTCCGACAACCCTCGCCTCCGGCAG
>JBHEOZ010000002.1:0-22931 GCA_046260555.1 Desulfurivibrionaceae bacterium | reverse complement strand
ACGATGCCGTCCCGGCCAGCGAGGACGATTTTGACCGGGAATTCAGCGAGCAGCCTTTTGACGACTTCCGCGAAGATGACGCGCGTCCCACCGTTTCCCATGCCGATCTGCCGGCCAATATACGAAACGCTCTGCCGGATTTAGGTATCGCCGCCCATTACTACTCCAAAACCCCTTCGGCCAGGATGGCCAGCATCAACGGCCGGATCATGCGGGAAGGCCACACCATCGGCCAAGGGCTGACCCTCGAAGAGATCACCGAGGAGGGGGTTGTCTTTTCCTCCGACAAATATCGTTTCAGCCTCAAGGTATTTAATCGCTGAAGCAGGCATCAATCTTTGTACCTCTTTAACCCGGATGTTGATCATCCGGCCGCGGCCTGTTATCGTGATGGGGCGGATCAGCGATAGGATAACGAATAACAGGGACAGCCAAATGACCAACGATAAAAAAGACAAGAAAGTGGAGCGACGCCAGCATCAAAGGTTCGAGGCCAACTCAGGCACCTTTAAATCCGAAACCGTCGAGGGTGAAATCATCGATATCAGCATGGGCGGATTTGCTTTCAGTTACAGCGACAGCGAGGAGTGGACCGATGACACCTTCGATATCGGTATGCTTTTAGGGGAAAAAGATCTCTGCATCGAAGACGTGCCCCTGAGAATCATTTCCGACTGCGCCATCAACCGGGGCCTTTCGATTACCAGGCGTTGCGGCGTGAAATTCGGCAAACTCAGCCCCAAACAATTAGCCCAGCTTGAATATTACATCTGGGCCAACACGGATGCCACCGAACTGGAAACGGAAAACGACTCCGACTGAACCCGGCCGATCTCCCACTCCGCCGCGGTTACCGGATCGAACTTGCCGGGAAACAACTTTCCCCGCCGGCATGCCGCCATTCACCTCACCCCCTCTCCGTGACGAGAAGCTCCAAAAACCGAAGCGGGCCGCGCCATTGATGTTTCGACCAGCTCTTCTGATTTTTCGGATAGCGGCTCCGTAATTCCTGCCGACATTTCCATCCTCCTCCATGGGCCTGGCCAATCCCCACGTAACCAACACGGGATAAGCCGCCCAGAATTGGCCAATCTCCCAGCCGGTAAGCGATTACAGGGTGCCGGAGATGCAAGGCATCGGCCTGCGATGTGTACTGATGTACATAAGCAGGCCGATAACACGGCAGATTCGGACCCTGTGATCGCTTACACTTAACCTCTTCTTCCGAGTTAGACCAAGGCCGACTTTCGACTATGTGGAAATCAAAAGACATCTATTACATTTCGGACAGCACCGGCATCCTGATCACCAATCTGGGCGAATCACTGATCTGCCAATTCCCGGAAATCAATTTTCACGAAGAAAAATTTCCCTATGTGAAAACCGTAAAAGACGCCCAGGAAACCCTGGATTATATCCTCGAACAATCACGGGGGCGTCGGCCGATAATTTTCAGCACCATTATGGACATCGAAGTCCGGGATATTTTCAGGTCGCCGGAAGTGGAGTTCTTCGATGCCTTCGATTATTTTCTTGATCCCCTGGAAGCCTGTCTGGAGGCAAAGGCGTTGCGGGTGCCGGGCTTCCTGCGCCTTGACGACGACGTAACCAGGGCAAGAAGGGTTGAGGCCATTCATTTCAGTCTGGACCACGACGACGGTACCCGGGAGAACGAATTCGATCAGGCTGATGTTATTCTGCTGGGCGTGTCCCGGGCCGGCAAGACCCCGGTCAGCGTCTACCTGGCCACCCAACAGGGCCTCAAGGCGGCAAATTTCCCCCTGACCGCGGAGTACCTCGCCAGGCTGCAAATGCCCCCCAGCATCCTCCGGAACGTCAAACGGGCGGTTGCCCTGACCACTACCCCCGAAATGCTGCACCATATCAGGGAAAAAAGATACCCGAACAGCACCTACGCGAAACTCACTACCTGCATCGATGAGTTGCAGCAGGCCGAACATATCTTCCGCAAGCATCACGTACCGATGGTTTCCTCGGCCGGAAAATCAATAGAAGAGATCGCCACCCAGGTTACCCAGGAAATAGGACTGGTAAAAAAACCCGGTAGGGTCCGTTAATCCCGCCCATTAATCCAGGATCCACGTTGCCGGTTTATGGGGGAATCCACGCCGATTTCTCCGCTCGGACAGGGGGGAAGTATTTCCGGTTTCCCAGGTCCGGTACGGGAACGGCTTCAGCCGCGAAATTCAAAACCACCCCGTTTAGCTGCCGCGGCCATTCTCGGCTGAAGTCCCTCACCACGGCGAGATCTGCCCCGGTTTTTCACCGGAACGGTAACGGCGCGCGTCGTCATTGCTTCCAACCCGGTTCCGGCTTGCCCCTTCCCCCTACTCCCCTCCCTCCGACAAATCCGTTTAATCCTGGTAAGCCGATGTCTTTTTTATTTGACATTTCAGCTTTATAAATCGGAAGATATCATTATAGCGAATGTTGCGTGGTCTCCACAGAACCGCAAGAATATTTTGCCCATAATCCACTCTTTGGGAAAAGATGGTTCGATGTTAACCAGTTGATATCAAATGGTATATTTTTCAGCCTAGCGTAGAATTTGGCGCTTAAGCGAATCTTCACTACATAAACTAAAATTGGAGCCCATGTTGATCGACAAGGGAAACTGCCCTGAAAAGATCACGGAAAACCCGGATGGTCAATCCCTAAAAAATTTAAGCGAGGGTAAAAAATGTCCGTAATTGAATCGGAAGGGAAAAAAATAAATCTCGATGATGAAGGCTATCTTACAAATTCGGAGGAGTGGAGCCCGGATGTGGCCCGGAAACTGGCCGAACGTGAAGGCCTCGCCCCACTGAGCGACGAACAAGTCTCGATCATCCAATTCATGCGCGATTACTATGGCAAATTCAATGCATTTCCTATTTTGAACCAGGTATGCAAAAATGTTCATCAACCGAGGGAGTGCGTTAACGAAGAATTCATTAACCCTGAAAAGGCATGGAAGCTGGCTGGGCTGCCCAAGCTTTCAGGGATTCATTTCGTCAGCGTGGACGGCAAGAATTACATCATGGAAGAATGCTGCTAAAACAATAATCCTGAGTCGTGACAGCCGAGTCGTGCCGGGTTTTGATTGAATAGCGCCATGGCATGCCGCAATCCCATCCGCTCAAAATAGATCCAAATTTCTTCAAGGCCGGGACCGGTAAAAGAGGTCTCATCTCCCAGGCTCCCGGCTTGCGGCACCCCCTCCGGCCAAAGACTCAATAAAACCTGCCGGATTCGGAGGGCGCCCCTCGACCCGATTGATTCAGTCAATCAGGCTCATGGTTCGACATAGGAGATCCGGTAGACCACCCCGGCCTTATCGTCCGAGACCAGTAACGCCCCGTCCGGCATGACCAGCACGTCGACCGGCCGCCCCCAGGCTTTCATGCCCTGCAGCCAGCCGCCGGCAAAAACCTCTGATTTCAAGACCTTATTGCCATCAAGATCAACCGCCATGACCCTGTAACCAATCGGAATGGTCCGGTTCCAGGAGCCGTGCTGGGCAATAAAGATCCGCCCATGGTAACTTTTCGGAAACATCGAGCCGGTATAAAACCTCATCCCCAGCGCGGCTACATGGGCGCCCATCCTAAGGGCGGGCTCAACAAATGAATCCTTCGGTTTTTTATCGCCGTATTCGGGGTCGGCAACGTCGCCGCCGTGCCAGAAGGGATAACCGAAATGCAGCCCCTTTTCGGGGGCCCGATTAAGTTCATCGGGGGGCTGATCGTCACCCATCATGTCACGGCCGTTGTCGGTAAACCAGAGTTCCCCGGTCACCGGATGCCAGTCGAATCCTACTGTGTTACGCACGCCCCGGGCATAAATCTCCATCCCGGAACCGTCCGCTTTCATTCTGAGGATGGCGGCATAGGGGTCTTGCGGATTGCAGATGTTACAGGGCGCTCCGACCGGTACGTAAAGAAGCCCGTCCGGTCCGAACGCGATAAACTTCCAGCCATGGTGACGGTCATCCGGAAACTGATCGTTAATCACCTCCGGTTTACCGGGTTTATTGAGATTTTTTTCAATTTCCGGGTAACGCAGAATACGACTTACTTCGGCGACATACAAGGCGCCGTCCCGAAACGCCACCCCGTTCGGCATATTGAGATCTTCGGCCAGGACGAACTTCTTTTCGGCCCGATCGTCTCCGTCGCTATCCTCCACGGCGTAAACCCTGCCCTCGGTACGGGTGCCGACATAGAGAACTCCGGCCGGGCTCAGGGCCATCGATCTGGCTCCGGACAGATCATCGGCATAGATATCGATCGAAAAACCGGCCGGCAATTCAATCTTGTCCAGCTGCACCTCGGCGGAACAACTCGAGCCGGGGAGCAGACCCAAAAACAGCACGATGATGGGACAGATTCCGTATGCAAGCAGAATTTTGCGCATAATCGCGGCCTCCCCGGCAAAATTATTTTCTTTTTGACAACCGGATCTCTTACCCCATAGATTATATGAAAGGACTTGATGGATCAACTTTTTACGATTGTTCCGAGGAGTGCCATGCGCGACGAGCAATACGTCTGTCTGACCTGCGGCTACAACATGATCGGCTACCATCCCGATTTCTGCCCGTTCTGCGGGGCGCCGCCAGAGAGATTTATAACCGCCGATGAATGTTCCAGCCGCTTCGAGGTGATTGCAACCCGGATTACCGAAGAGGTCGCCAGACTTAATTCCGTGCCGCCCCTGGGTCTGGAACATTCGGCCTATCGGATCAATACCGGCGAAAAGACCATCTGGATCGACTGCCCATCCACTTTTTCCGCGAAAATCGCGGTGCCCGATAAAATAATCTTCACCCACCATCACTTTCTCGGCGCGGTAAATCTTTATCATGATCATGCCGGTTGCACGGTGGGAATCAATCGGGCCGACTCCGGTTTTGAACTATGCCGAGGTTTTACCTTCGACACTTTATTTGAAGACCCCCAGGAGATCGACGGCATCAAGGCGTTTCATATAGACGGTCACACCCCGGGGTTCACCGTTTACCTGTTCAACGATGTCTTATTCGTCTGCGACTATGTCTCCTTCCGTAACGATGAACTTAAATTCAATCCCTTCGGCCCCATCGAGGAAACCGCGTCGGGAGGTTTAAAGTTATTCGAAATCATCAGGTCACATGAGATAAGCAGAATCTGCGGATTCAATTACGTAAGCGACCTGAAAAAATGGTTACCCCCCTTTAAAAATTTGCTGGCAAAATGATAGCATGAATTGAAAGGCGACAGAGTGATCCCGGATTAACCCAACGGAATCTGAAACTATTTTCGAGAGCGGAGGTGGCAGGTGGAATATACAATCAGAATCGGCGGCCAGGCCGGGCAAGGTCTGGTGGTGGTCGGCAGCAGCCTGGCCAAATATTTTTCGCGAAAGGGATTTCAGGTCTTTACCCATAAGGATTATATGTCCCGGGTCAGGGGCGGTCACAACTTCTATCAGATCCGCCTGGCCGATCACCCCATCAGTTCATCGCGGGACCGCGTGGATATCCTGATTGCCTTCGATCAGGAAACAATCGAAAGGCACCGCCAATATCTTTCTGAATCGGGAATTATTGTTTACGATCCGGAGGAGAGCAAAAAAGAATTTTCCGGCGCTGAATTCGTCAATATCCCGGCAGCCTCGATCGTCGAGGAAATGGAAGTTCACAAAGTGATGGCGAACTCGGTGATTATGGGAGGGGTGCTGGCCCTGCTGGGATTCAATCTCAAGATTTACGGTGAGGTAATCGGCGATATCATCCATAAGAGCGATGAAGTCATCGAAACCAACATCAGGGCCGCTCAAAAAGGCTTCGATCATGTCAAAGAGAATTTCTCCGATCGATCCGCCCATGAATTGCCTGATCTTGAGAAAAAAGACCAGATGTTGATTAACGGCAATCAGGCAATCGGGCTGGGAGCGCTGGTCAGTGGCTGCAAATTCTACGCGGCCTACCCGATGACCCCCTCGACCGGCATCATGAATTACCTGGGTTCCAAGGCCAGAAAACACCGGATCGTTATCGAACAGGCCGAGGATGAGATCTGCGCGATCAACATGACCCTCGGCGCTTCCTTCGGAGGAGTGCGGGCGATGACCGGTTCCTCCGGTGGCGGTTTCGCCCTGATGAACGAAGGATTGTCCCTGGCCGCCATGACCGAAACTCCGGTGGTGATCGCCGAGGTTCAGCGGCCCGGCCCCGCCACCGGCCTGCCGACCAGAACCGAACAGGGCGATCTTAATTACGTCCTTTACGCCGGGCATGGAGAATTCCCGAGAGCGGTCTTTACGCCCGGCACCCCGGAACAGGCCTTCTATCTTACCAACAAGGCTTTTCATCTGGCCGAAAAGTATCAGATCCCGGTTATCATCCAGTCAGATCAATATTTGGCCGATTCGGAGTGGACCTTTGCCAAATTCGATACGGACAGGTTGTTGTGGCAGGATTTTCGTCTTCGCGGCGATAAACTTGCTGAAACGGATAATTACCGGCGCCACGCCTATAACGAGAGCGGCATATCGCCATTGGCAATCCCCGGCGAGTCAAAAAATCTGGTGGTCGTGGACAGCGATGAACACGATGAAGACGGCCACATAATCGAAGATGCCGAAACCAGAAATAAAATGGTGCGGAAAAGACTTCTCCTGAAGCTCCCGCAACTACAAAAAGAAATAGAACCGCCAACTTTGTACGGCGCGGAAAATCCAGAAAACATCCTGGTCTGCTTCGGCTCCTGCCTCGGTGTCGTTAAAGAGGCCATGGAAAGTCTGGCCGCTGACCATTCTCTCGCCATGCTTCATTTCAGCGAGGTCTTTCCATTTCCCCTTACCGACAAGTTTGACTTTGTCGAACTCCTGACCCGTGCCAATCAGGTCATCTGCATCGAAAATAACGCCACCGGCCAGTTCGCCCGTCTTTTAAGGTCTGAAACGAGTTTCAAGTGTCAGGTCAATATCAATAAATACGATGGCCGGCCGTTCACCTTGGAGTCATTGACAGGAGAGATAAATGAGTACTTATGAGGATTATAGAGGACAACAACCCGCCTGGTGCCCCGGCTGCGGCAATTTCTCCATTCTGAAGACCCTGAAAAACGCCCTGGTGGACCTGGATATCGAACCCCACCAGTTCACCATCGTTTCCGGGATCGGCCAGGGGTCGAAACTGCCCCATTACACGAAATGCAACACCTTTAACGGTTTGCACGGCAGGACCCTGCCGGTAGCCACGGGGCTGAAACTCGTCAACAGCGACATGCTGGTATTCGCGGTTGCCGGCGACGGCGATTGTTACGGCGAAGGTGGCAACCACCTGATCCATGCCATACGCCGCAACGCCAACATTACCCTTTTTGTCCACAACAACCAGATTTACGGTCTCACCAAAGGCCAGGCCTCACCGACCACCGCGGAGGGTACCGTCACCAAGACCCAGCCCTTCGGGGATGCTTCGTCGCAACTGAATCCGCTGGCCCTGGCTATTTCGCAGAATTGCGGTTTCGTGGCCCGGGCCTTTGCCGGGGGGCCCGAACTCCCCTTCCTGCAGGAGATCATGAAAGAGGCCATAAACCACAAAGGGTTCGCCCTGGTCGACATTCTCCAGAACTGCATTGTCTTCAACAAGGTCAATACCTTCCATTGGTACAAGGAAAGGGTATACCGGCTCGAAGACGACTATGATCCGACCGATCGGGTGGAGGCTTTCAAAAGATCCCTGGAATGGGGAGATAATATTCCGACCGGAATCTTTTACAGAAACGACAGGGCGCCTTTTGAGAAATCATTTCCCATCATCCAAGAGGAGCCCCTGATGCGCCAGGGGTTCTCCATGTCGGAAACGCTGAATGAAATATCGGAGTTTTACTAGACACGCGACTCCTGAACCGATTTACTTAACTATCCGTTAATAAAGACAAAGTCGCAAAAAGTCTCGGTATGGCTAAGCAAAAAGCGCGATATGCGCACGGAGGAAGTGCCCTCCTCTAGGGAGGATTGAACAGAACTTGGGGTAAACGGAGTGGTGTATTTTTGTGAAAGCTTTAAAATCGCTTATCAAAACCCGGAACGCTTGAGCTTGTTCTTATCGTTTTTATGGTAAACCTCGAAAAAGATAACGCTGGCTTTCGCGATCCTTTCACAATGCTCACAGGCGATGGTCAGTTTCTCGTTTGGTTTTCGGCAGAGTTCGCAATAGTAGTAGATTAACCGGTAATCCTTGCGGCCCACGTATTTTTTAAATCTGCCGCGATGCTCCCCTTTCATGACCCCGTCCGCGTCCTCGGGATTATCGAGCAATCGGTCGATAACCGCAATTATTCTTTCGAAGCCCACCGGGTCCTTGCGTTTGATCCCGGCCAGATGGTCAGCGAAATTTCTGGTAGAATAATAGTTATAGCGGGACATCGATTCACTCTTCGCAATCACAGCCGCAGCCTTGACTGTCATCGGCATCTGCCGAAAACAGGCGTTTTTCCAGCATCGCCCTGAGATCGGCAGGAGCGTGCCGAAGGCAATAGGTCATGGCCTCCTGCTGTTCCGGGCTGCCCTCCTCCATGGTCATGCATAATTGCAGAGCCTGTTCAAACGATTCAAATTCCATATTTTTCTCCCTGGATTATTTTTAAAGAAAATGCGTCGGCAAAATTGCCATTCATGGGAAAACATAAAAGACCGATTTCAAAAATCACTTACGCCGTGAATATCTCTGGCGCTGTCCTTTGACTATAACTCCCGGGGCAGGGAATCTCAGCGATAATGGTAAAACAGCTTTTCATCACCGGGAAAATTTCCTTTTTTTTTACGGTTGACTTCTCTCCCCTCGTTGTACGAGACTGAAGATAAGCAATTTAGGAAGAGAAATTCCATTGATTATATTGTTTACAAAGTCGGAACTGCCGGTCTCATAATCAGTGCGGCGATGGGTGAGGTCAACAATTGGAGACAAAAATTATCAAAGCTGAATTGGAGTACCGACTATGATCTCCATCGAATATTATCCTAAAAACAAGAGGAGTAGAAAAATGATCAGAACAACGTTCTTTTTTCAAATTCTAATCTTAAGTCTATTTTCGCTTCTATTCACAGGTTGCGCCACAAAACGAACGGTCCGGCACAATATCATCACTTCGGAACAAAAACAATCCCAGGCTATTGCTGAACTCAGACAGGAGCTGACAGCCAAGATCGATCAACTGGAAGGGATGGGAGAGGACAGCGCCGTGGCACTGCGTTTGGCCCGGGAGGCCAGTCAGGCCACAGCCAAACTGCGAACCGAGTTTGAAGCACGCAAAAACCTGGCAGAAAAAGTAAGAGAGACGGTCTATTTCGGTTTCGACCAGCATGATCTCAGTAACATCGCCCAGGCCAACCTCGACAAGATCGCCGACATGATGAACAGTGACAACAGACACGTGATGCTACTGATGGGGCATACAGATGGAAGAGGCTCGGAATCATACAATTATGCTTTAAGTTACAGGCGAGTTGCGAGTGTTATCGGCTATCTGGTTACTGAAAAAAATTCGGATCTTAGCCGGATTCATTTAGTCGGACTGGGTGAGAGCTATCCAGCCGCGGACAACTCATCGGAAAAAGGTCGGCGGGAAAATCGCCGGGTCGTCATAAAGATTCTGGGACCACGCTGATCAAATTGTTAAAGGTTGAGCCGCTGGGAGCGGCTCAACCCGAAACATCTGCGCTTTAAGTGGTATATAACAGGGGACAGACAGTAGTCGTTTAGCATAGAGACGGAGAATAGTCCGCCGAGGCAAAACTTTTTCGCTTTTTTGCCGGCTACGGGGCCATCCCCATTAACAGCATAGTTCTGTTCCCTGTTATCCCGACTTCGCCTCCCCGCGGGGTTGATCGTAATGAGACTCCGGGCTGGATGCAGATCATCATGTGGAAATCACCGGAAGACAGTCACTATTCAGGATAGAACTGGTCCTTGCCAACCCCGCAGACCGGACAGACCCAATCATCGGGAAGGTCTTCAAAAGAGGTGCCCGGCGCGATTCCACCTTCAGGATCACCGATATCGGGATCGTAGACATATCCACAAGCACTACAGACATATTTCATTGGCAACCTCCGTCTGATTGATTTTATTTAGTTATAGATCATGATAAAGAATCGAGTTAACCATATTCAATCCAATTTTTCAAAAATCGCGAATAATGGAGGTTAAATTATGGGCGAACAGAAAGAGAAAAAATGTTTGAATTGCGGAAAACCCGTGTCCGAACCGGCCGAAGCCGCACTATGTCCCAATTGCGGTCTTACCTATTGGAAATGCGGAAGTTGCGGGTTTCTGCTGACCGCCGCCAACCCGCCCAATACCTGCCCGAGTTGCCACCGGGATTGCGAATTCAAAAATGTTACATGCTATACCCCTGATTGCGGCGGCCCAGGCAATATCGATCCCCAGCTTTAGACGGGCAACAGCCAGACCATCTTTCATGGTAAAACCATAAGACCGGCGGAGAGGTTCCAGAAGCGAAGAGTCCGTTGCCACTTATAAATAAAAAAAGCGGCGTGCAGAAAAAAATCTGCCACCGCAATCATTAATAAAAATCAAGCTGTTGTAAATTAATAACCTGTCATTCCGTGACAGATGGGGGGGGGCGATACTGGAGAATTCAAGGAAAAGACCTGGTTTGAACAAGCTCTCCTCCAACGGACCCCAACCCTAGATATCCTTTTTTAGACTGACCATTCCAGGCGCCCCGATCATCTTTTCAAAGAAGTTATCAATTTTCTCTTCGGCAACCCTGAATCCGTTCTTTTCAAAGAGCTTAATTCCGGGATCATTGCCGATATAAATATTGGTCTGGGCAAACGCGAAGCCGAGCTCCTTACCTTCCGCGACGACCCCATCCAGCAAAGAGCTGGCCGCTCCCTGACGACGCGCATCGGGTGAAGTGGCCCCGCGGTCGATAACCCAGGCCCCTTTGCTTATCACAGGCATGCAAGGCACCAGTTTGTCAGTACGTTCCTTGACCAGATCCTGCTCGGCCTCGGACCATCCGAGAATTGGACTTACTTCAGGAATGGCGGCAAGAAAAGCTTGATAACCCATGGTGTCGGGGTCATACCCCCCCATTGCCGCTACCGGGCCGCTTGTGTCTTCGGCAATCATAAAACGGGAATGGTGAAAGAGATGCGGGGTCTGGGTTATCAACAACATCTGCAGAAAAGTCATGCAATCGTTCGGCTTGCCGCCGAGCAGATATTCAAGGATGGCCCTGGATATGTGATTGCGGCCTGCCATCATGATCATATCGGCCAGAAAAGATCCATCCTCCGGTTGAGCCTTTCTTAAACGGAATCCCATTTTGTCTACCTTCTCTTTAAACTAAATTGAAATTTGATGGCGGCGTAAAAAACACGTATTATTAATGTTATTTCGACCAATGGTTTTCTGTTCGTCCAACTATACAAGAATACCCCAACGCTTTGTCAACCTTGTCTTAAACAACCTTACAAAGGTTTTACACCAAAGAACAACATTCGCAACAAAAATCATCTTTTCAGGCAGGCATCCCAACCGAATCGCGGTGGATAAATTACCTCCCTGCATCCAACCCGCACTCGAACGCACAGCAATCAAGATTATTTTAGTCATTCGCTCCGTCGAATAAACCGGGCAGTTCGTCCTCGGGCTTCTCCACTTCTTTAGGAGTAGTCTCCGCAACCCGCCTGACCACCCGGGAAGAAACTCGTTTACCCTTGGCCGGTGCTCCTTTAATCAGGAAATCGGCCAGATTAAAATCCTCGTAATTGCGCCGTGCCCTTTTGTTGGGAGCAAAATGAACACGTACCCAGCCCTCTTCGCCGGTCTTCAGGAAAAGGATGGTCGAGCGTTTATTTTGGGGAAAGAGTCGATATGCCTTGTCGAGGATGTATTTGGGCGTCTTGAATCTTTTCACGTAGCAAAGATTCTCTGTGCCGTCTCGGTAGACGACATTGAACAACATTTTATCGCCGACCTTGCCGACCCAGGCCAGATCATTGCCGACGAAAAGCTTATCGGCAAGGTTAATCACCTTGTACGAACCATCACCGTTGATCATCAGAATCTTGTCATATTCGGAACAGGAGAAGGAGCTTTTCTCGTCCGCCTTCACATGCAATCCCAGGAAACCGCTGTCACGATCATAACCGACTGTCAGATTTGACAGGGCGACCTTGCGGACTTCCACTTCGCTGAAGGCCTTGATCTCGGTCCGCCGCGAATATTCATCACCATACTTCACGAGCAGCTTGTCAAGATAGCCGATCGTAAAGGCGACCATATCCTTAAGGTTTTTTTCGATCTCTTTTATCTTAGCCCTGACATCCTTGATCTCTTTTTTCTTCTTGTCGATATCGTATCTGGAAATGCGCTTTATCCGAATCTCAAGCAACCGCTCGATATCTTCCCTGCTCACATCCCGGACCAGTTTCTCTCGGAAAGGCAACAGGGATTGATCAACGGTTTCGATCACCGCCCCGTAGGATTCGCATTCCTCAATCTCCTTATAGAGCCTCTCCTCAATGAATATCTGTTCGAGAAGATGGGCATGGAGCTTCTCCCGGTTGCGCTCGCGATCGATAAACAGTTCCTTCTCAAGATCGTCTTTCAGCTTGGCGGTATTGTAAGCCAGAACCTCGTTGACTCCGATGGTGACCGGCCGATCATCCCTGATAATAGTCAGATTTGGGCTGATCGCCACCTCGCAATCGGTGAAGGCGTAGAGGGCGCTGATGGTTTCCGCCGCGTAGATGCCCCGGGCCAGCTTAATCTCCACTTCGACATTTTCGGCCGTATAATCGCTGATCGACATGATCCTGATCTTGCCGGACCGGGCCGCCTTCTCGACACTTTCGATCAGGGATTCGGTCGTCGTCGAATGGGGGATCTCCTTGATGGTGATGGTCTTCTCATCCTTCTCTTCAATTCTGGCCCGGCATTTAATCCGGCCATTCCCCTGGTTGTAGCCGTTGACGTCGACCAGGCCGCCCTTGGGGAAGTCGGGATATATCTCGACCTCCTCCCCCAACAGAATTTTTTTCTGGGCCTCCAGTAATTCCTGAAAATTGTGAGGCATGATCTTGGTCGCCATGCCGACGGCGATGCCGTCGGCGCCGAGCAGCAGGAGCATCGGCAGCTTGGCGGGCAGGGTAACGGGCTCCAGCATTCGGCCGTCATAAGAATCGGTGAATTCAGTCAGATCCTTATTGAACATGGTTTCCCGGGCCAACGGGGTCAAGCGGCATTCTATGTAACGCGCGGCCGAGGCGTTATCTCCGGTATAGATGTTGCCGAAGTTGCCCTGTCGCTCGATAAGGAACTCTTTATTGGCCAGATTGACCAGGGCCGAAAAAATCGAGGCGTCGCCGTGGGGATGGAGCTTCATGCAGTCGCCGACCACGTTGGCAACTTTATGAAAACGCCCGTCATCCATATTATGGAGGGTCTGTAGGATCCGGCGCTGCACCGGCTTCAAGCCGTCGCTAATATCGGGAATGGCCCGTTCCCGGATCACATAGGAAGTGTAATCGAGGAAATTGCTGTCAAAAAGCTTATGTAATTCGCCATAGTGGGTGAGAGCGTTCATATTTAAGTCTGATTCCGTATTAGGCCAATGGTTTATCGACTAAATTTTCCATTATGTATTCCTTGCGGCTCGGGGTGTTCTTGCCCATGTAGAACTCCAGGAGCTTCGGCACATCGCTGAGCTTATCGATGTTGACCTGCTGCAAACGAATATCCAAACCGATAAACTGCTTGAACTCTTTCGGGGAGATTTCACCAAGTCCCTTGAAACGGGTGATCTCGACTTTCAGCATTTTTTTGCCGCGCCCGGCCAGCTTCTTTTCGGCCGCCCTCCTTTCCTTTTCCGAGTAGCAGTAAATGGTTTCCTGCTTGTTTCTGACCCTGAAGATCGGAGTTTCGAGAATATAGACATGGCCCTTCTTGACCAGCGACTCGAAGTAATGGAGGAAAAAGGTGAGAAGCAGATTGCGGATATGCAGACCGTCGACATCGGCATCGGTAGCCATAATAACCTTGTCGTAACGCAAGCCGCCCAGGGAATCTTCAATATTCAGGGCCCGCATCATGTTGTACATCTCGTCGTTTTTATAAAGCAGGGTGAGCTGCTGACCGAAGACGTTCATCGGTTTACCCTTAAGCGAGAAGACCGCCTGGGTCATGGGATCCCGGGCGCTGACAATCGACCCGGAAGCGGATTGGCCCTCGGTAATAAAAACCATGTTCTCCCGGCCTGCCTCGGAGGGTTTGTTCTTGGCGGGATGGTGCTTGCAGTCCTTGAGCTGGGGAATCTTCAGGGCGACCTTTTTGGCCTTGACTTTTGCCTCCTTGCGCACCTGCTGAAGATCCTTGCGAACCTTGGCATTATGCTGAATCTTCTGGATAAGGACATCGGCCATCTCGGTGTTCTTGTAGAAATAGTCGGTCAGAACATCCTTGACCTTGTTGACTATCCAGCCGCGGATCTCGGTATTGCCGAGCTTGTTTTTGGTCTGGGACTCAAAGATCGGATCCTTGATCTTGATGGCCACGGTGCCGACCACCCCGTCGCGAACGTCTTCGCCGGCGAATTTTTTACCGGAATACTCATTCACCCCCTTCAGGATCCCTTCCCGAAATGCGGAAAGATGGGTGCCTCCCTCATTGGTGAAGGTGCCGTTCACGAAAGAGAAGTACGATTCGCCGTAACAGTCGGTATGGGAGAAGGCCAGCTCCAGGGTGTTGTCTTTGTAATGAACCGGCTCGTAAAGCTGGGTGCCCTCAATTTCATTGTCGAGCAGGTCGAGCAGGCCGTTGGCCGAATAAAATTCCTCATCATCGAGGAAGAGCTTCAGACCGGCATTGAGATAGGCATAACGCCATAAACGTTTACGGATAAAATCAAAATTAAAGGAGAAGTCCTCGAACAGGGCGGGGTCGGGGCTGAATTCAATCAGAGTGCCGTTCTTCTCGGCGGTTTTTCCGGCATCCTCCTTCTCAAGCTCACCATTGACAAATTCGGCCGAGGCGAATTTCCCTTCCCGGAAGGCGATAACCTTGAAACGGGTGGAGAGGGCATTGACCGCCTTGGTGCCGACCCCGTTCAGGCCGACGGAGAATTGAAAAACTTCGGTATTGTACTTGGCGCCGGTATTGATCACCGAAACGCATTCGACCAGTTTGCCGAGGGGAATGCCGCGGCCATAGTCTCTAACCGTTACATCACCGTTCGGGGCAACAGCGATATCGATCCGGTCCCCTTCCCCCATAATGAATTCGTCCACGGCATTATCCACTACCTCCTTAAGGAGAATATAGATGCCGTCGTCGGGATGCGAACCGTTACCGAGCCGGCCGATATACATGCCGGGCCGAAGGCGGATATGCTCCAGCGAACTCAGGGTTTTTATCTTGTCTTCGTTATATTCGGTCATCGTCTGTTTTTATGGATACTCAGGGTTGGAATCCCATTGAATTATAGGAACCGCGCCGCTTTGGAATTTTCAGTTTTTCGTTACAAGGCAAGTAAACGTACAATCTATATCTTTCTTTCCATTCGCCTGCAATGATAATCTTGTAAGGGTGGTGGTTCACTCCCCGTCAACCGTAATGGTGTCGGCCCAAACTCTTTATTTGAAAAAATGTAACCGTTCAGCAGCACCACATCTTCGGACGACCAGCCCGTCTTACGTACACCAGGTACGCGGCGCCGGTCCGCTTGTCCAAATCTGCACCACTGCTGAACGGTTACAGTCCGCCGGTTTTGGTTACTTTGGCGACTGCCCCGGCAAACGGTTACGAAAAAATCACAGGGTCTGCGCGGGTTGCCTGATCATCAGCAAAATAGTGACATGTCCCGGGAAAAATACTAGCATAAAGTATAGATTTCGCGCTTGAAGGGCCGATTTTGAGGTTTTCATGGTCATTGCGGCGCCACCCAACCAAGACAACAAAAGGACTAGAATTTCAATATGAAAAACGATTCCCTGGAAACCTCCGAAATCATCTGGAAACTGGCCGATCTCTATGACGGCCCCGATGATCTGAAACTTGAGGAAGACATTAAAAACTGCGAGATACAGGCAGCGGAACTGAAAAAAAATTATGACGGCAGAATCGCTGACCTGACGGCGGAGGAACTGCTGACCCTTACGACCTCCCTTGAAAGTCTGGAAAGCGTCCAGGGTCGGATCTCCACTTTTGCCTTTCTGAACTTCGCCACCCGAACCAAAGACCAGACCGCCTCCGCCTTTCTTCAGAAAATCAAGGAATTCAACAGCAGGGTGAGCCGGGAAACCGTCTTCTTTGAACTGGAATGGAATCAGCTTGCCGAAGAAACAGCCGGGAAACTGCTGGCCGCGAATGAGCTGGCCCATTATCGCCATTATCTGACCAGCCTCCGGCGCTATGCGCCCCATCAGCTCTCCCGGCCCGAGGAAACCCTTTTACTGGAAAAGGCCCCGGTCGGCCGCACCAGCTGGAACAACCTGTTCGACAAAGTGATGGGTCACCTGAAATTCGGCAAGGAGCAGCGCTCGGAAGAAGAGGTATTGACCGATCTCTATTCACCTGTCCGGGAAATCAGGGCCCAGGCCGCCCGGGAACTGACCGACGGCCTTGACAGCCAGCTCCACATCCTCACCCACATCTTCAATACCATTCTGGCCGACAAAATGATCGACGACCGGCTGCGCAAATACGATTCCTGGCTGAACGCCATGAATCTTTACAATGAACTGGACAATGCAACCGTCGAGGTCCTGGTCAATGAGGTTACCGGACGCTACGAGATAGTCCGGCGCTACTACAGGCTGAAAAAAGACCTGCTAGGAATAAAAGAGCTGACCGACTACGACCGCTACGCCCCCCTGCCCCACCTTCCGGAAAAGAAGATCCCCTGGCCCGAATGCCGCCGGATGGTCCTGGACTCGTTTAATGATTTTTCTCCCGAAATGGCGGAGATCGGGGCCAGATTCTTTGACGAAGGCTGGATCCACGCCCCGCTTATCGAAGGCAAGAGGGGCGGCGCCTTCGCCCATCCCTGCGTCCCCGAGGTGCATCCATACATTATGGTCAACTACTCGGGAACCCTGCGGGATGTCTCGACGGTAGCCCACGAACTGGGTCATGGCGTCCATCAATATCTGGCCGCGAAACAGGGCTACTATAACAGCTCGACCACCCTGGTCCTGGCCGAAACCGCCTCGGTCTTCGCCGAACTGCTCCTCTTCCGCGCCCAGCTGGAATCGCTGGAAGACGAAAGCCATAAAAAAGCCTTTACCTGCCAGAAGCTCGAATCGATCTTCGCCACCGTCTTCCGTCAGATCGCCATGAACAGGTTCGAAAACCAGATCCACAACGAACGCCGCGACAAGGGAGAACTTTCCGTCGAACAATTTTCCGGACACTGGCTGGCCACCCAGCACCAAATGTTCGGCGACAGCATCACCCTTGGCGACGACTACGGGGTATGGTGGTCATATATTCCCCATTTCATCAGTACTCCCGGCTATGTTTACTCCTATGCCTTCGGCGAACTCCTGGTCCTGGCCCTTTACAATCTTTACCTGCATGATCGGCAGAATTTCGTCCCCGAATACCTGGAACTGTTAAGCCGGGGCGGCAGCGCCGACCCCTACGAACTGCTGCGCCCGTTCGGCATTGATCTTAACTCCCCCGATTTCTGGCGGGGCGGTCTGAAAGTGATCGATGACATGCTAAAAGACATTGAATAACGACAATGACTTTATTTAAACCATTAAAATCCAACGGCCGCCTTATTTCCATCATCAGCCTGGCGCTCTTTCTCGCGGGAGGCTGCGGTTTTCCTACGATATCGAATCTGGTTGAGGGGCTTAATCACCAGAACGACCTTGAGTTGGTCTGCGACGGCTCCTCGTCCTATCTCCTCCTGCTCGACAGCCTGCTGGCCAGGGATCCGGACGATATAAACCTGCTGATCAATTCCACCAAGGCCTACAGCGCCTATGTCATCGTCACAACCGAGTGCGGTCGCCCCGAGCGCTCGGCCGTGCTCAGCCGGACCGCCAGGGCATACGGCCTGCGGCTGCTCCGGGAAACTAGCGGAATCAACCGCTCCGACAACCTTGAGCAAATATCGCGGAAGCTGCGGGCCGCCGGCCGGAGAAATGTGGAGGCCTTGTTCTGGGGGGCTTACAGCTGGGCTCAATGGATTAATTATCAGCAGGGCGCTCCGGCGGCGGTTATCGATCTTCCCAAGGTTGAACTGATCATGAAAAGAGTCGTCGAACTGGACGAAACTTTTTACAATGGCGGAGCTCATCTCTTTATGGGCATCTACCACACCCTGAAACCGGAAGTTTACGGCGGGGATCCCGAGGCGAGCCGCCGCCATTTCGAAAAGGCTCTGGAGATAAGCGGCCGCCGCTTTATGCCGGTTCAGGTCGCCTATGCCGAACATTACGCCAGAATGGTTCAAGACCGGCAACTGTTCATAAATCTGCTCGAAGAAGTGCTGGCCTTCGATATCTCCACCGTCCCGGACACAACCCTGAGCAATCTCGTCGCCCAAAAACAGGCGGTTAAACTGCTTGCCGAAATCGACCAATATTTCTAATAAAGGAGACCATGAAGAACTCACTCCCCCGAAAAGCGGCAGCGACACTGGTTACCCTTGCCATTCTGCTGATTCCGCTTACGGCCCAGGCCGGCAAATCCAAATATCTGTTCAAAATCGCCTCCCTTGCCCCGGCCGGCAGTGTCTGGGCCAACCATTTCGAAAACTTCTCCCGGGAAATCACCGAAAAGAGCAATGGCGAGATAACCTTCAAGATCTACCCGGGCGGGGTTATGGGCGACGACCGGGCGATGTACCGGAAAATGCAGATCGGCCAGCTGCACGGCGGCGGTTTCACCATGACCGGGATCAGCGAATTCGTCCCGGATTTCCGGGTTCTGGGAATTCCGGTCCTCTTCGATTCGCTCCGGGAGGTCGACGAGGTCAGGGCAGCCCTGCTCCCCTCGTTCCGGAAATCCTTTGCCGAAAAGAACCTGGCCCTGATCGCCATGACCGAAGTCGGTTTCTTCTACACCATGTCGACCATGTCGATCAATAATCTCGATCTGTTGCGAAAAAGTAAATGCTGGGTCCCCTCCAACGATCCGGTCAATCAGGCCTTTTTCGAGGATATCGGGATCTCCCCGATCCAGCTGTCCATCCCGGATGTTCTCTCCTCCCTGCAGACCGGACTGGTAGACACGGTATTCAACAGTTTTTATGGCTCCATCGTCATGCAGTGGTTCACCAAGACTCCTTATATCACCGATGCCCCGTTCGGCTATGCCTACGGGGCCCTGGTCTTCTCGAAAAAGGCCATGGACCGCCTGCCGACCGAATATGTCACCCTGATCAACGAACTTGCCGAAAAACATTTTTCGGCGCTGCTGACCGATACCCGGAAAAGCAATAATGAGGCCCTGGAAGCCTTGAAGCAAAACGGCATCAAGCTGATCGAACCGACCCCGGAGACCTTGCGGGAATTGGAGATCCACCGGGAAAATACCGTGGAAAAAACAGTCGGCTCAGCATTTTCCGAAGAAATCCATGCCGAAACCATGCGGGTCCTTTCTGAATTCCGCGCAAAGGCGAAACCATCAGGCGATTGATCCATGTCCGTATTTGCCCCCAGACATATCCTGAGCACCATCTACAGACTTGAAGACAAACTGCTGAGCCTGCTGCTTCTTTTGATGATAATTCTCTCCTGCTTGCAGATCGGGCTCAGAACCCTGTTCTCCTCGGGCATCGCCTGGGCCGATCCGCTCCTCCGCTATCTGGTCCTCTGGGCCGGCCTGCTCGGAGCGGCGGTCGCCACCAGGACGGGCAAACACATTGCCATCGATCTCTTCTCCCATCTCATGCCCAAACGCATCTCCCGCTGGCTCGCCGTGGCGGTCAAGTTTTTTTCACTAACAGTCTGCCTGCTGCTCACCTACGCCTCGATCGTTTTTGTCGCCAACGAAGCATCTTTCGACACCAATCAGACCATTCTGGGCCTGGCCTCCTGGCAGCTCAATCTGATCTTCCCCGTCTCATTCGGCCTGATTAGCCTCCATTTCTTGATCTGGACCATCGCCGGAGTCGGAAAGGCGTCATCCGGCGAAAAACCATAACCGAGGCAGGACCGCCCCCATGGTTTTCCAGAAACTCCTGCTCCTGATCATGGCCTTGCTCGGCACCCCGATCTTCGTGGTCATTGCCGCCTTCGCCCTGCTCTCCTTCCACTCGATCGGGGTGGACAGCTCGGTAATCATAATCGAGATGTCCCGACTGGCCGAAACCCCCATGCTGCTCTCCCTGCCGCTGTTTATTTTCGCGGGCACCCTGCTTTCGGACAGCAACGCCCCCCGGCGGATGCTGAACATTTCCCAGGTGCTGCTGGGCTGGATGCCCGGCGGCCTGGCGGTAATCGCCTTGTTGATCTGCGCCCTCTTCACCGCCTTCACCGGCGCCTCGGGGGTGACGATTTTCGCCCTCGGCGGCATCCTTTTCCCCTCCCTGCTTAAGGATAATTATCCGGAAAAGTTCTCCCTCGGCCTGGTCACCACCACCGGCAGTCTCGGGCTGCTCTTTCCGCCGAGTCTGCCCCTGATCATCTACGGAGTTATTTCCGAAACGAGAATCGACCAGCTTTTCCTGGCCGGGATCCTGCCGGGCATCCTGATGCTGGTCCTGCTGGCCGGCTACAGCATTTACAAGGGGAGACACGTCCGCAACCGGGAATTTGCCTTCTCCGGGCCTGACATCAAAAAAGCACTGCGGGAAGCGGCCTGGGAAATTCCCTTGCCCTTTATCATTCTGGGCGGAATCTACGGCGGGATATTCGTAGTCGGAGAGGCGGCGGCGGTTACCGCCCTCTATGTGCTGATTGCCGAGGTCTTCATCTATCGGGATATCAAGTTAAGCGAGCTTGCGCCGATCATGGTCAGGAGCATGACCCTGTTCGGCGGCATCCTGGTGGTCCTGGCCGCCTCGATGGCCTCCACCAACTACCTGATCGACCAGGAGATCCCGGGCCAGCTCTTCGAGCTGATCAGGCAATACGTTGACAACAAGTATGCCTTCCTGCTGATGCTGAATATCTTCTTGCTGATTGTGGGCACCATGCTGGACATCTTCTCGGCCCTGGTCCTGATCGTGCCCCTGATCATCCCGATTGCCCAGCTCTACGGGGTTGACCTGGTCCACCTGGGCATCATTTTCCTGACCAATCTCCAGATCGGCTACTGCACCCCGCCGGTGGGGATCAACCTCTTTCTGGCCAGCTACCGGTTCAACCGACCGGTCACCAAGCTCTACTCGGCCAGCCTGCCTTTTCTGGTCCTGCTGCTCATCACCCTGGCGATCATCACCTATTTCCCGCTGCTGAGCCTCTATCTGGTCAAGCTCTGGGGTTCCTGAATCGTAACCGTTCACCGGGCCGATCTCCAAAGCACCCAAAACCGCCGGACTGTAACCGTTCAGCAGTGCTGCAGATTTGGACAAGCGGACGGCGCCGCGTACCTCGTGTACGTAAGCCGGGCCGATCGTCCGAAAATGTGGTGCTGCTGAACGGTTACCCTGAATCCGATAAGCAAACACCTCAAGGCCGCTGCAACCCGTCCTCGACCCGGCTCCTCACCTCGGCGCCGGCCAGGATCTCAACCAGCTTCAGGGCGAAGTCCATGGCCGTTCCCGGCCCCCTTGAGGTAATGATCTTGCCGTCGACCACCACCGGCTCCTCCCGGTAATCGATGCCGGTCAAGCCCATCCCGTCCAGACTGCCCGGATAGCTGGTCGCTCTTTTCCCCTCAAGGATCCCGGCCTTGCCGAGGATCATCGGCGCCGCGCAAATCGCCGCCACATAAAGATCCTGCCTTGCCCGCTCGCGAACCAGATCAATTATCCGCTCGTCCGCCATCAAATTATCGGTTCCGGGTTGGCCGCCGGGCAGAACGACCAGATCGTACTCTTCGCGCAAAGCCCGATCAAGGGTCACATTGGGAACGATCACCGTGCCCCGGGCGCATTTAATCGGGACTAATTCGCCGGGTCCGGCGATTACCACCTCAAAACCGGCCCGCCTGAAGATATTAACCAGGGTAACCGCCTCGAGCTCCTCACTTCCTTCCGCCATCGGAATCAACACTTTTACGGCCATTGCAAACCTCCTGATAAATTAGCAGCATAACTTTCCTGATTGCACCCACAGGGCATAAGTTTCGTACGAGCAGGTAAGCCGCTATCCCGCTCCTGGCTCTCACTCCTCATCCCTCACCCCTCACACCTCACACCTCACACCTCACACCCCCACTAAATTCCGTAGACCCAATTTAGCATATACAAGCGCTTCACTCAAAATAACTTGCCAATTAGCATGGGTTTTCATAAGCTGACAGAGATGGGGCCCGCAATAACAACAAACATCGACAGCGCAAATATCCCTTGGATCGATAAGGATGAAAAAGAATGGATAACCGCTACCTGAAGAACATCATCCGCCAATTTCTGGCAGAGGACATAGGCCAGGGCGATATTACCAGCGAACCGATATTTGATCCGGATCAGCGCAACAAGGCCTTTTTCGTGGCCAAGGATGAATTCATTTGCGCCGGACTGACCAGTATTGCCCCGATGGTTTTCAAATGCCAGAATGAAAACATTCTATGCGAGGGAATCGGCGACGGGACCACGGTAAAGAAGGGCGACACCCTCCTGACCGCCACCGGGCCGATCCTCGATCTTCTGAAAGCGGAAAGAGTGGCCTTGAACCTCGTGCAACGGTTATGCGGCATCGCCACCCTGACTAATCAATATGTAAAAACAGTCGAAGATCTGCCGGTCTCGGTGGTGGATACCCGCAAGACCACCCCCGGCCTCAGA
>JBHEOZ010000199.1:0-3882 GCA_046260555.1 Desulfurivibrionaceae bacterium | reverse complement strand
CCACCGCCCCGGTGAACGGTTACAAACCCGCCGCCTGAATAACGTCTTCTAACTTGATTAATCGCCTGATTTGTCTTGTTTATCGATGCCGGAGCCATATATTTTTGCGCCTCGGTCAGTGAGGATATCGATGCTCCGCCCCCCATATAGCCGCTATGAAAAACTTTACGTCTACCACCTGGACGCGGCGGACCTGCCGCCCCTGAACGATCCCGACCTGATCGGCAACTGGGTCGAGGACGGCAACCCGATTCTCTTTTTCCACCGTCCCAAGGAGAAGCTGATCGAGGAGCTGTGCCGTGAACACGGCTGCCGGCTGATCTATCAGGCCGAGCTCGACTATGCCGACTGGGAGGCGGGCCGGCGCATCGAACCGTTCACGGTGGCCGGTATCACGGTCGCGCCGATCTGGGAACCGGGAGAAGCGGAGATCGTCCTCGATCCGAGCGTGATCTTCGGCACCGGCTTTCACCCGTCAACCCGGCTCTGCCTGGAGACCATGATCGAGTACTGCCGCAAACCGGAATACGCCCCTCGCACCATGCTCGATCTCGGGGCCGGCACCGGCCTGCTCTCCATTACCGCGGCTCATCTCGGTCTGGACCGGATCACCGCGATCGACAACAACCCCCTGGCCTGCGAAGTGGCCGAAAAAAATGTCACCCTGAACGGCTATCAGGAAATGATCGAGGTCCGTTGCGGCGATCTCCGCAGCGACCCGCCCGACACCAGGGTCGACCTGGTGGTGGCCAACCTCTACCACACCCTGCTGGTCGGGTTGTTCGACACCCCCTCATTCTGGCGGGCGAAGCTTTACATCGTCGCCGGTTTCGTCCCGCCCATGGAGGAAGAACTTCTGGCCGCCCTGCCGGGCCGGATCCGGATGATCGAAAGAAAACGCTCCGAGCGCTGGTGCCTCTGGGTTTTACAACCACCTGAATCCGTGACGGCTTAGTGGGAAATTTTGTTTTATTCGTTTGTTGTTAGGAGCCGTCAGGAAATAACATGGCCATTTTCGAGCCTTCTTATACGGCTCCTTATGCCGTCTTGGCTGTACTGAATGGTCATGTTGTTCTTTGACAACGGCTTACGTAAAATAATCGTTTTTTGACTGGGTCGCCTGATTCACCCCGCCGCCCTGCGGGGCGCCCGATAACGGATTCAGGAACCCGTTTCCGAAGAGCGGCATTAAGGGCCGAGGAGGCTATGGATCCGATAGAAAAATCAGCCTTCACCGCAAATCTGCTTGCCTTGAACCGGACCGCGGTTTCCGGCTTCGGGAAATGGCTGTTCAAACCGGGCATGGCCTACGGCGAGCGCCGCAAATGGTGGGATAACCGGACCCTGCGCCCGAAGGGCCACGAAGGAGTAGATCTGGCATCCTATCTCGACCGGGAGGGCCGGGAGTGCCGACTGGGAAGCGGCATCATAGTCCCGCCCCTCCATCCCGGCCGGCTGGCCGGAACCATCGCCGACTTCATGGGTCGCACCGTCATCGTCAAGCACGAGATCACCAACCGGCGGGGTCTGGTCCTGTTCGGCTTCTATGCCCATCTGCTGCCGGCCGGCGATCTTGAAACAGGCAAACTTCTCCCGGCAACCGGCGGTCTGGGAAAGATCGCCCCGGGTAACGAAAGCTGCCCGGCCCACCTCCATATCTCCACCGCCTGGCTGGCCTCCGGCTACCCAATCGAACAATTCGACTGGAGCCGATTCGAAGAGAGCAAGGCTTTTGTGCCCTGCAATCCGGTTGACTTCCTGCCGCTCGCGGACCATCATTTATAGTATCCTGAATGCGTGAGCGTTCGAGAAAGGTCTTCGGATATGGGTGACAAGTTCGCAAAAACTAGGGATTGCCATAATGTCATTTCGACCAAAGGGAGAAATCTTAATAGTTCCAATATTTTAAGGACAAGATTTCTCACATCCGTTCGAAATGACAGATTTTTTGTCCTTTTTGCGAATGCATCATAGGTGAAGGGAGCGCACTTCGGCAAGCTCGCAACAAACGTTAGATCAATAAGTTATTACGCTTACCCTGAGCCTGCAAGTTACCCCGCTTACCCTGAGCCTGTCGAAGGAAGGGTTTTCTGACTTCTTGCGAACTTATCAAACTTGTTTGCGGGAAACAAATTCCAAATGAGAATCAGGAACCGGGAAGCGGGAAGCGGGAAGCGGGAAGCGGGAGAAAAAACTGTAATCAGCTCTTCCGGACTGCCGGAGCCCGGCGCCGGGATTCTTGGCGATGGAAGCAACAGGGCTGCCGCGATTAAAGCAAGGGAATCCAGCCGGATGACCCAAGCCGGAAAGTTGAATTGTTTATATAAAAAAACTTTTCGCTTGGCATGATAAGAAGTATTATCAAAGAGTTGTCGATATCGATTCGCTCCGTCGATAACATTTAAGTAACTGGTCACAGGGTATGCGAGCAATTCAAGCATTCTCCCGACTGTAAGCGAACAGGCCGATAATGAAGCGGATTTCGTGGCCGCTGATCGCTTACCCATAAAAAATAAGCTCTGGCAATACGGTGAAGATATGTATGGCGTGAAGAAGGTCGTTGGTTTTTGGGGATTGGCGATGGTGGGTTTCCTGGCGATTCTTTTGCTGGCGGGCTCTGCCGGTGCGGCTGAAAAAATGCCGGATTTCAGTGAAAAGAATATCGTCGGCGACGGCGTGGTCAAAAGTGAGGATTTCGCCGGCAAGGTGATTCTGGTCAACTTCTGGGCAACCTGGTGTCCTCCTTGCCGCAAAGAGATTCCCGCCCTGATTAGAATTCATGATAAGTATAAGGACCAGGGGTTTTCGGTGATTGGCGTCTCCATGGATGAAGGGGGCCGCCGGGTCGTCGAAAAGTTCGTTGAGAAACTGAAAATAAACTACCCGGTTTTTATCGGCAATGCCAAGCTTGGCCGCGGGTTTGGCGGAGTAATGGGGATTCCGGTGACCTTTCTGGTCGATCGGGAAGGCAACCTGGCCAAAAGACTTGATGGCTATATCAGCGAAAAGGTGCTGGAAAAGCAGTTGCAACAGCTGCTTAAATAAGGTTCACTTTTGAGTTTTTCCTTGACAGCCGCACCGTTAAACTTATAATTTACCCTTTGTAAGAGAGGATGTTTCACTTCAATCAAACGAGATAGGAGCTAATTATGAGCAAGAAAATTATCACTCTGTTGATGGCTGCGGCTTTCACGGTCGGAGTGGCCGGTGTCAGCGTGGCTGCCAAATCTGTAAAATGTGAAGTAAAGGCTGTTGACGGCAAGACCCTCACCCTGGAATGCAAGGAAGACGCGGACACCTTCAAGGCCGGTTCCAAGGTCACGGTGGAAGCCGCCAAGAGGAGAGCTATCGAAGGTTGCTGATTAGTTTCCAATCATAGTTTTTCGTAAATAAGCTGCCCGATTCTTATCGTCGGGCGGCTTTTTCTTTTTTGGAGGGCTTTGTTTCAAGGACCGGATTGAAATAACCGGTAAGAGATCAGGCCGACCATGACCAGGCCGACCGTAAATTCAAAGAACAGGGAGAGCAGGACGCCGATCAGGGAGCCGGCTCCCGAGCGCATCGCAAGCCTCAGGTCTTTGAAGTCGAAGATTATCTCAAAGGCCACCGCTCCGATAAAGGCCCCGGCAAATATGCCCCCCGGGATCGGCAGGATAAAACCAGCCAGCATGCCGAGGCAGGCCCCGACAATCCCGGATTTTGACGCCCCCATTTTCCTGCCGGCAACGGCGGTGATCAGATACTGACCGAGATAACCGGCCAGGCAAAGCAGGATCAGAACCAGAAGGACTTGCCAGGCAAGGGGGGAGAAGTCGGTTAAAACGGCATGGAGCAGGGCGCCGACCAGGATGATCCCGGTGCCGGGCAGGCTCGGTAGCAGGG
>JBHEOZ010000198.1:0-3902 GCA_046260555.1 Desulfurivibrionaceae bacterium | reverse complement strand
GCGGTTTTGGGTACTTTGGCGACCGCCCCGGTGAACGGTTACGGGACTTGAAGCCGCAGCGGAAATCAGGCGCAATCCCGGCAGGCTTACTTCTTGGCGAGGTCCTGGGAAGCGGCGGCTGCCTCCGCGTTGATCTTTTCCTTTAAATCCTTGCCGACCTTGAAGAAGGGCAGTTTTTTGGGAGGTACTTTGATGCTGACCCCGGTTTTGGGATTGCGGCCGGTATAGGCGTCGTATTCCTTGACCACGAAACTTCCGAAGCCGCGGATTTCGATACTTTCACCGCCGGCCAGGGCATCAACCAGGGTCTCGAGAATAGTATCGGTAATCGGGCTGGCCTCGCGAACCGGGACGTTCACCTCCTGGGACAAAGCTTCGATCAGCTGCGACTTGTTCATTTTCCCCTACCTTTTTACCCTGTGAATTTTTTAAAAATCAGCATCGAAGAAGAGATATACTGTAACTATTCGAATGTAAAGACTTTTTTATTTGAATATCTTTTTCAGGTCAGCGGCGCTTAATTTTCGGAATTTCCCCACCGGCAGGTCAGCCAAAAAAAGCTTTCCATAGGCGATGCGTCGCAGTTCCCGGACCGGGTGGCCGATGGCGGCGAACATCAGGCGAACCTGACGCTTTCTTCCTTCATGGATCACCACCTCGATAGTCGTGTCGGCGGAATTTTTTTTAAGGATACGAAGTTTGGCCGGCCAGGTTTTCCTTCCTTCGATGATTATGCCGCCGGCCAGTTCGGCAAGCTTTTGCCGGGAGGGCTGGCCCACGACGGTCGCCTCGTAGGTTCTCTTGATCTCATTACTGGGATGAAGAATCCGCTGGGTTAAAGCGCCGTCGTTGGTCAGCAGCAAGGCGCCTTCGGTATCGATATCGAGCCGGCCCACCGGAAAGACCCGCTCCTTAACCCCTTTCAGCAGCGAGGTGACGATCGGCCTTCCCTGGGGATCGTTCAAGGTGGTCACATAACCGCGGGGCTTGTTGAGGAGGTAGTAGGCCGGTTCCGGTCGGCTCAGCGGTTTGTCGTCAAATTTGATCGTCTGCCGATTCGGGTCGACCTTGGTGCCAAGCTCGGTAACGACCCGGCCGCCGACCTTGACCCTGCCGGCCAAAATCAACCGCTCGGCCTGGCGGCGGGAACAAATGCCTGCGGCGGCAAGGATTTTTTGCAGTCGTTCTTCCATATATGCTTATCCGCGATACTCTATTGATTTTAAGAAAACACCCTTTATTCAGGGGATCCAGCGGGCCGGCAGGATCCGGCCGATCTTTTCGTCTACTTTGGTCCGGGTAGGTTCGTCGACCTCAAGTATTCGGGGATACCAGGGCTTCATCCGGCAATCAAAGACGATGGGCGGGGTCAGGCCGGGGTGGAAACGGGTAAGGGTGGTGGCGGCCGCATGAATATCGGCGGCCGGTTCGAATCTGGTAAAGAAAGACCAGAGAAACTCCTGGAGACTTTCGGTCGCGGCCCGGGTGTCGTCGACCAGCAGAACCACGGGCCAATCGGCCAGGGGTTCATGGGCGGCGATTTTTTTGGGAAGATCCGGGTCAAGCTGATAACCGCTGCCCTGAACCACCAGGGTGCCGGGCAGATAGACCTGGGGGTTGGTGCAGCCGGGGATAAGCTGGCCGGTAAAATTGCGGGGCAATACTCGTCTGGACTCCTCGCCGAGGCCCATCAGCATCGCCTTCGAGCCCTTGTTCACCGAGGGGCCGGTGTAATCCAGGGTGTCCTGGGAAACGTTGGCAAAGACGAAAAAATCCCCTTGCCAGTCAACCCGTTCCAGGACATGGACCCAGAGTTTCTTGAAATCGCTGACGTCGATGTCGCCGTCGGTAAGGATTAGAAATTTACTGAGGGAAAGCTGCCCTTCCCCGAGAATTCGTAAGCCGCCGGCAAAGGCCTCCCGGGGATAGCGGTTGGTCACCCTGGCCGCGGCCAGACAGTGAAAACCGGTTTCGCCGTAGGTTTTTAACTGCTTGACCCCGCTCATCACCAGGGGGAAAAGGGGTGAGAGCAGGTCCTGGAGAAAATCGCCTATATAGAAATCCTCCTGCCGGGGCCGGCCGACCACGGTGGCGGGATAGATCGCGTCGCGGCGATGATAGAGACGTTCGACATGGAAAACCGGATAGTCGTGTTTGAGGGAATTGTAGCCGTAATGGTCGCCAAAGGGCCCTTCCGGGCGGCGTTGGCGGGGAGGGACATAGCCCTTGGCGACAAACTCGGCAAAGGCGGGAAGTTTGTGGCCGCCCAGGGGGTCCTTGGCCAGAGGGAATTTGCCGCCCATCAGCAGGGAGGCGATCATCAGTTCCGGGATGTTTTCGGGCAGGGGGGCGATGGCCGCCAGCATCAGGGCCGGCGGTCCGCCGATAAACAGGGAGAGGGGCAGGTTCTCGCCTCGCTGTTCCGCTTCGTAGTAGTGAAAGCCGCCGCCCTTGTGGATCTGCCAGTGGATGCCGGTGGTGGTGTCGTCATACCGATGAATCCGGTACATGCCGAGATTGTGACCCCGGCCGCCGGGGTGCTCGGTGTAGACCAGGGGCAGGGTGACGAAGGGGCCGCCGTCGGTTTGCCATGAGGTAAGCATCGGCAGTTCGCCGAGGCGCGGCGGGATCATGCACTCTTCAAGGATCGGTGCCTTTCTTACGGTTGTGGTGCCGATTTTCGCGGTCTGGGCCAGAATGCCCTTGATCGACCAGAGCTTTTTCAAGGTAGGGGTTAATTCCCCCGCCGCCTTGACCAGCTCCGCAACATAGTCGAGGGGGCGGCGCCCGAAGGCCAGTTCCAGGCGGCGGCTTGAGCCGAAAAGATTGGTCACCACCGGAAAGCGGCTGCCCTTGACGTTGGTAAAGAGAAGGGCCGGGCCGCCCATGCTGATGACGCGGCGATGAATTTCGGCGATCTCCAGATAGGGATCCACCTCGGCATCGATTTCAATGAGCTCGCCGTTCTTGCGCAGAATGGCGATAAAGTCGCGAAGGTCCTTGATCACTTTGTTTTCCCCTGGGCTTATTCGTTTCGAGCCTTAAAATCAAAAGGCAGTCTGGTTTGAAATGACTTGAAAATGCCGGTTTTAGCTGTCCGAAATGGATGTTTTTTGTTTGCCCAGGACGTGGATACAGGGCAAAAAGGCGACTTCGGGACGGCGCTAGTCCGCCTCGCCCAGAAAGAGACGGTGATACTCTTTTTTGCTCAGATGCTTTTTCATTAACCCCGTAAAAAGCTCGACGAGCTCCTCGATTTCTTGGTCTTCGAGACGGCAAACCAGGGTTTCCAGCAGAGGCTGACTGGCGATCCGTTCTAAAAAAACGGTCAGCGAAGTTTCATCGGTGGAGCGGTCAAAACCGAAGACCATTTCTTTACGGCCCCTTATGCCGTTCATGAACAAAAAAGTATGATTTATTTTTGAACGACGGCTTATTTAGCCGGGTATCGCTTGTCCGAATCGGGGCGCCAGAGAAAAGCTAGGCCAGCCGCCAGAGGAGTTGGCGGCTGCGGGGACCGTCGAACTCGCAAAAATAGAGCTTCTGCCAGGTCCCCAACCGCAAACGCCCCTTTTCGACAATAACGGTCAGCGAACTGCCCATCAGCGCCGCCATGATATGGGCCGGGGAGTTGCCTTCCAGGTGCTGATATGGATAGTCCATGGGAACCATCTGCTTTAAAACGGCCAGGATATCGGCCCGGACAGCCGGGTCCGCCCCTTCGTTAATGGTCAGTCCCGCCGTGGTATGGGGATTGAAGACGAAACATAGGCCGTCGCCTTTGCCGGCAGCGGCGAGCGCTTCCCTGATCCGGTCGGTAATGTCGATAAACTCCATCCGCTTCGAAGTCGAAACGGAAATTTCGCCGCCGGTCATGGCTTCACTCTTAAATAAAAAAGGAA
>JBHEOZ010000197.1:0-3906 GCA_046260555.1 Desulfurivibrionaceae bacterium | reverse complement strand
TGCAGCGTACTGAAGTACGCTTCATTCCTCGAAATTCGCGCGCCTTGGATCTGACGATTTTAGCTTAGCCATCCCATTGTTAACTTTTTGCGAGATCATCATTTATAAGGGTTTTTACTTATGCTGAAGATAATAAAGAACCGAATGGAGCAGGGGTGTAAAACCACCCGATACCCCAAAGAGCCGATCTCTCTGTATAAGCGTTATCGGGGCCTGCCGGAGATCAACCGGAACAGCGATCCGGCCCTGATCAAGCGGTGTGCCGAGGCGTGTCCCCAGGATGCCATCGATCCGGTCGCCATCAAGATCGATCTCGGCCGCTGCACCTTCTGCGGCCAGTGCGAGATGCAGTCCGAAGGTAAGTTCATCACCTTTACCCAGAATTTTGAAATGGCCGCGGCCAGCCGGGAAGATCTGATCACCGACGGCACTCTTCCCGACCTTGCCAAACACTCCAAAAAGCATTTCAAGAAACTATTCGGCCGCTCCCTGCAGCTGCGGCAGGTTTCGGCAGCGGGCTGCAACGCCTGTGAAGCCGATACCAATGTCCTGAATACCCCGTTTTTCGATCTTTCCCGTTTCGGCATCGATTTTGTCGCCTCACCCCGGCATGCCGACGGCATTCATGTGACCGGGCCGGTCTCCAGAAATATGCGGGCCGCCCTGCTGACCACCTTCGAGGCGGTGCCCGCTCCCAAGGTGGTGATTGCCAGCGGCAGCTGTCCGATCTCCGGTGGGCCGTTTTACGGCAGTGACGAGGTCTCGGGTGATCTTAACTCGATTATTCCGGTGGATCTTTTCATCCCCGGCTGCCCGCCCCATCCGCTCACCACCCTGCACGCCCTGCTCAGTTATTTCAAATAGCCATGCCTGCCGGCGAGCCGCGCCGGGAGCCGCCGGTTGAGCCATTGCAAAAAAAGCTTCACCCCGCCAACGGGTGAAGCTTTTTTGTCTCCTGGCCGCCAGGCGGAACCGCACCCGGATTTGCTATGGCTCTGCTTTCCCGAGCGCCGGAGGATTTTCTTCGGGAGCTGGTTTCAGCATGGCCAGAAAGCAGGCCGCCGAGATGCCGGCCGAGCCGTAGACCATGCACATCACCATGATCTGGTAGCGGGCGGCGATCAGGGGCGAGATCCCCGAGAGGATCTGGCCGGTCATCATCCCCGGCAGCGAGACCAGCCCCACCGCGAAAAGGGAATTGGTGATCGGGATCAGCGAGGCCCGGAAGGCGGTATGCCGCGCCTCTTCGTAGGAGAGGTCGCGGCCGCGTTCGGCGTAAAATCTTTCGGCGGCGAGGCTGACGCTGTTCAGGGCGTTGGCGAAGATCATCCCGGCCAGGGGGATCATGTAGCGGGGCAGGTACCAGGGTTCCAGAGCGACAACCCCCTGGGTGATCAGGAGCAGGGTGGCGCCGCCGCCCACCGTGATCGAGAGCAGCGCCCTGATGTAGAGTTTCAGGCGGTCGTGCCTGACGGTACGCAGGGCAATCCAGCTGGAGGCGAGAATCATCACCGCCAGAATCGCGAGGATCAGGATCGCGCTCTCCGAGTCGAAGATAAAGATCAACAGATAGCCGATCAGGAGAAGCTGGGCCAGCATCCGGAAGACCGCGTAGACGGCATTGGGCCAGTCCAGCGCCCATTTCCAGGTGATCAGCACGACGATAATGACCGGCAGGAAGGCGAGGGCCAGATTGGCCAGGGGTATGGTCTGGATGGAAGTATTCATGCCCTGATGCTTAGTAGGTTTCAGGGTTTTTTACAAATAAAATCATAGGGGTTTAGCGTTGCTTTTCAGGGCAGCGGGGCGAGATTAATCCTTGACTGTATAGCTATATGGCGATATAGTTATCTAAAATAACGAGGACGGAGAGCGACTATGAAAGAGTTTATCAAGGTCATGAAGGCCTTATCGGACCCCGGTCGGGTCAAGATCTTGAAGATCCTCCAGGTCAGGGAGCTTTGTGTCTGCGAGATCAAGACCCTGCTCGGCCTGGCCCAGCCGACTGTCTCGAAGCATCTTAAATTGCTGGAAGAGGCAGGTCTGGTTACGCGGCGCAAGGAGAAGCTCTGGGTCAACTACCGGCTGACCGTAGGGGGCGGCAGCTGCGCCGCCGCCGCTCTCGATGACCTGCGGGATAGGCTTGAGGATGACCCGGCGATCAGGCAGCTCAGGAAGATGGTTCCTTTGGTCAATCGGGAGGAGCTTTGCCGGTGAAAGGAGAAGCCAGAAGCCAGAAGCCAGAAGTCAGAAGCCGGGAGCCGGGAGCCGGGAGCCGGGAGCCGGGAGTTAGGAGTGAGGAGTGAGGAGTGAGGAGTGCTGGACGTGGCGCAAAATATATGGCGCCGCCCTCGGCACGGTGCTCGCTTTCATGATGAGCGTCATCGCCCTCTCCCTGCCGGAGGTGGTGATCCTGCGCAAGGTTCTGAAGCCGAAATTGATCGGTACTTTTGTCGGGGTGGTCGGTTGTGGTATTCTTCTGGTCGGCTACCTTTTTAATTTGATCATCTAGGAGAAGGCGATTGCCATGACTGACATCGAGCCGATCACCCTGACCCCGATCGGGGTCATCCATTGCCGGCTGAAGAGCAGAGCCGAGACGCCCAAGAATTTTACCGAGTCGACCGAGACCGGCACTCTTGAGGTCTTCCCCGAATACCTGGAGGCGATGGCCGATATCAAACCGGGCCAGACCCTGGTCGCCCTGTTCTGGCTGCACGAGGCGAAGCGGGATGTACAGAAGGTCTATCCGCGCGGCGACAAGAGCCGGGGGCTGCACGGGGTCTTCAGCACCCGGAGCCCGATGCGGCCGAACCCGATCGCCATCTCGGAGTTGAAGGTTCTCGGCATCAAGGGCAATATCATCGAGGTGTCCGGGGTCGATGTTTTGAATGGCACGCCCTTGCTGGATATTAAAAAGACGATTTAAAGGAGGAGATAAGATGGAGATCAAGGTAATGGGACCGGGTTGCGCCAAATGCACTGAAACCGAGGAGATCGTCCGGGAGGCGGTGAGCGCGGCGGGAATCGAGGCCATGATCGAGAAGGTCACCGACTTTCAGGAGATGGCCGGACACGGAGTGCTGTCGACCCCGGCGGTGGTGATTGACGGCGCGGTCAAATGCGTCGGCCGGGCTCCGACCCGAAGCGAGGTGGAAAGTTGGCTGAAGTAAACGACACCCCGGTTCAGCGGCAGTTCAGGATCGGCCGGGCCACGGTCGGCCTGGTCGGTTTCGATATCGCGGTGAACCGGCTCCTTGGTGAACCCGATCACGATCATGCCGAGGCGGTGGATCGTCTTTATGAAGAGGTTGCCAGGCAGAATTACATCCCCTCCGGCATGGAGAATGAGTACCGCGAGGCTCTGGGCCGGGAGTTTGACCGGCTCAAGGGCGGCCGGGAAAACGAGGATGGGGATCTGGTAATCCGGGTCCTGGGACCGGGCTGTGTCAGCTGCAACAATCTCCAGAGCGTAGTGATCGAGGCGATGAGTAAGATGGGCATTGCCGCCGATGTCTTCCAGGTTCACGACCCGGATGAGATCGGCCGCTTCGGGATCACCCGGACCCCGGCTTTGCTGATCAATGGCCAGGTTAAATGTTCAGGAAGGCTGCCTACCAGCTCCCAGGTCGAGGAGTGGCTCCGGGAAGCTGTAGCCACGCGGGAGCGCTCGGTTTAAATTCTGCCGGCCGGCAAAATCCGAAATTAACCGCTCTTCCCTGGTGAAAATCACCCCCCCAAACGGTAACCTCGGCCCTACAAAATTCCCCGGGAGGCGATCCCCGGGCAAAAGTCCCATTTCCCGACTCTTGCCAAAAGCCGGCCTAGAAGATAAAACTCGCGCCGGCCATCAAGCCTGGTCCGGAAAAATCAAACTCGTTATCCCTTTCGCCGTCGGTTTCGGAG
>JBHEOZ010000196.1:425-3954 GCA_046260555.1 Desulfurivibrionaceae bacterium | reverse complement strand
GCCGATGGTAAGGGCGGTGGAGATGATCTTGATGATCACATTGCGGAATTTGATCACCCCGCCTTCCAGGTTGACCTTGCGCAGAAACCTGGTGAAGCCGTAGCCGTTGACCTTGCCGGGGAAAAGCAGGGAGAGGGGGATGAGCAGCACCATGCCGGTCATGGGGATCAGGGGCAAAAGGAGGACATGCCAGCCGCCCTGGCTGACCAGGGCCTCGCCGGGGACAAAGATCATCTCATGGACGAATTCGGTAACGGTCCGGAAGACGATATTGGCCAGGCCGGCAGCCAGGCCGATCATCGAGGCGATAATCACCATCAGGGAATTTTCGCCGGGCATGAACTTCTTGAGCCGACCCAGAAAGGAGAGATTGAAACTTGAGGTATCCAGGACCTTGCCGGCCAGTGATATTTTTTCTTTATTCCGCAAAATCAGTCAACCAGTGGCCCCACCTGCTTCACGGGGACGCGACACCCCGCCAAAGCGGCCTGCGCCATAAAATAATCGTCGGTCATCCCGGCAATAAAATCCCTGACCATTGCCGCCGGGGGATTAGCTTCGAGATAATGGCTGTCCATCCGGTCCAGAAACTCGATAAAAATCACCGAGCGGCGCCGCTCATCGCGCAGATCGTCGAGATAGCTGCGAAAAAGGGTCCGGTAACAGTTTTCGATATCGTCAAAGCCCCTTTTTATAACAGAGTTGAGATAGATTCGCTCATAATTGAACTTTTTCAACTTGCGCAAGGTTTCGGCAATATCGGGACTGAAGAATATCCGATCCTCCGTACAGCCGTTTTTAATCAGATCGACCACCAGCCGGTAGACCATGGTGCCGTTGGTATTGCCCAGGACCTCGGTGCATTCCGGCGGCAGCTCCTCCCGGCTGATCAGGTTCAGTTCGATGGCGTCCTCGATATCCCGGCCGATATAGCCGATGGTATCGCAGAACCTGACCAGGCAACCCTCCAGGGTCATCGGCATGGTCTGCTCGATCGGCAGGTTATCGGCCCGCTGATCGAGCGCGGCGTCGAACCCGGCAAAATCGCGCGCCCTGAAGGGGTGCAGCTCTTCGCAGTGCACTTCGCCGTCATGGAAGAGAATTCCATCCAGGGTCTGGAGGGTAAGATTCCAGCCCCGCCCCTCCCTTTCGATCCGGTCAAGATAGAGGGCCGACTGAATATTGTGGTGGAAGGGGGGGAGGCCCTGCTCCTCGCACAATCGTGACAGCAGCTTTTCCCCGTCATGACCGAAGGGGGGATGGCCGATATCATGCCCCAGGGCGATGGCCTCGATCAGGTCTTCATTGAGCCCCATAAAGCGGCCGATGGTTCTGGCAATCTTCGAAACCAGCTGCACATGGAGAACCCGGTGGGTGATATGATCGTTGGCGACCATGTAGAAGACCTGGGTTTTATCGATGTAGCGGGTGTAGGCCCGGGAATTAAGGATGCGGTCGGTATCCACCGAAAAGGATTGCCGATGCCCGGTCTTTTTTTCCGAATGCCGGCGCAAGGAGGCGCGGCTCCT
Source organism: Desulfurivibrionaceae bacterium (assembly GCA_046260555.1). Classification (GTDB taxonomy): domain Bacteria; phylum Desulfobacterota; class Desulfobulbia; order Desulfobulbales; family JAGXFP01; genus JAGXFP01. The sequence continues at coordinate 2,425 of JBHEOZ010000196.1, read as the reverse complement.
GGTCGCCAGCGGCGACAGGGTTCTGTCTTCATTGCTGTCGAGCAGTTCCCGCAACTCAATAAGGTGTGGATCGTCCTGGAATACCATAAGTTATAAAGTTCCTTCCCCGCTATACTTGATGGCTCGTCGCAAAAAGTCTAAAAACCCTTCGACAGGCTCAGGGCGAGCGGATTAACTTACTGATTTAAGGTTGGTGCTGAGCTTGTCGAAGTACGCTTCATTAATATTAAATGCCGGTTATGCCCCATTTTTGTCTTTTATGCAAACTTTGCCGAGTACCGGCGGTCCATCTGGTAACCCAGCGGCTTCAGCCTCGAAATTCAAAACCCTTTCCAGATTGGGAAAATAATCGAGGTTAGCAAGTTTTCCGGCAGTGGTCAACCGCTGCCGGATGTCGCGGATCCGCTTTCGGCTGTTCATACAGTTTCCTTTATCAGCCTGTAATTACCCATGAACGCTCTCGGACGGATTCAGGAATTTATTTATCTTGGATATCAGTTATAGTATCATGTTCTTACAAGTCCCTGTATCCATGAAGGGCTGCCTTGAAAGGCGACTGGAGCAATTTCTCCATCGCGATCACCGGAGCATGGATTTCAGAAGCTAAGGCGGCCGAGCCACCGAACAGTTACATCCAAGGTTTTTGCTTCAATAATTATTAAACTCGGACTGGCGGAATTTTTATAATCCGCGAATTTTTTTTTTCGAATGGAGGATCAGAATGTCAGAGATGTCAGCGGATTTCAAAAAAGCCCTGGAAGTCGGGCGACCACCCAATATCGTCAAACTCTTTCCCAATTCTCGAGCCCTGCTGGTCAGCGGCAAGGTGATCGACCGGGCCCTGCTCGCCAAGGGCAAGGCGATGACCATAGCCGCCAACGGCCGCAGCAACCTGGTTATCAGGGGGGCGCTGATGGCCGCCCAGCGGGCCAATGCCGCGATCATCGTCGAGATTGCCCGTTCCGAGGGCGGCGCCAATGGCTATTGCGCGGTAAATTACTGGAACATCGCCCGGCAGGTCGACGCCCTCTGCAATGAACTGGGGATCACGGTGCCGGTTGCCGTCCATGCCGATCATTACGGGATCAAGAAGGAAGAAGACCTCGATTTCGCCAAGGTTGAGATCCCCACCCTCTTCGAGGCCGGCATAACCTCCATTGCGATCGACGCCTCGCACATGCCGGACGATAAAAATCTCCTGGCCAACCTGGCCCTCAACCAAGTGATCCCCGACTGGGCCGGCCTGGAAACCGAGATCGGCGAAATCAAAGGCAGCGAAGGGCTTTCATCCGCGCCGGAAGCGCTTTTTCTGATCAGGGGGCTGAACGCCTTCGATATTTTTCCCGACTGGATCGCGCTGAACAACGGCCCCAGCCACGGAATCGAGGCGAGTGGCCAGGGCATCCAGATTGAGCTGACCGCCGAAATCCATGAGAAATTAAAGCCCTACGGAGTTTCCGGGGCCCAGCACGGCACCTCCGGGAACAGCTCGGACCGGCTTCGGGCCATAGCCGCCACCACCAGAACCACCAAGGCCAACGTCGCCACCGCCCTGCAGATGATTTCCTGGGGGGTCGAGGTCAACGATTACGGCAACGCCAAGCTCGATGGAAACGGCAACTTCATCAAACTGAAGTCGGAAGGGGTAACCGAAGCCCTCTGGCAGGAGATGCAGGATTACGCGGCCAAACAAGGCTGGAGCGCCGGCAATTACAAGAAGCTGAATCTGCCCTTCGAACCCAAGATAATGGGCCAGCCCCTGGCGGTCAGAGAGAGAATGGCCAAGCGGGTGGAGAAGTTCGTCTATGTGCTATTGACCGAAGTCTTCAATGCCGAAAATACCGCGCCGCTCGCCCTCCAGACCATCATCGCGGCGGGCTCCCCCGACCCCGGCCCGAAATGCGGCAAGCTCGAAGAGCCGGCCGACTGGACCGGAGAAAAAATCGCCGCCATGGCCGCCGAGCTGGATACCGACAAGGGGCCTGAAGGCGACTTTGAAG
>JBHEOZ010000196.1:0-311 GCA_046260555.1 Desulfurivibrionaceae bacterium | reverse complement strand
TAATGGTGCGCTGAAATCGCCAGCTCCAAAACGCGGAAATTTTCTAGACGGAACCCCCATGAGCCCTGCCGACAAGGACAACATTTTTTCTCTGCTCGACCAGAACGGCCCTTTCGCGACCGGTGACACTCCGCCCGGCGGAGCATTGTTTTCCAGGGAGAACCGGGAAACCATCCGCAAAATCAGGTCCGGCGGCACCCTTGCCCACTACCGGATGTTTCGCAACCAGATATTCGAGTTCCTCAAGATCAACACCTTCAGCGATATCGAAAAACTGCACAGGGACAAGACCCTGCGGAAAGAGATTAACG
>JBHEOZ010000195.1:0-3958 GCA_046260555.1 Desulfurivibrionaceae bacterium | reverse complement strand
TTACGTAGACCTGCCGATAACCTTCGACCAGTTTTTTTAAGGCCGTTAAAATGGCTGGCGGATACTCATTAAGCCAGTTCCTGGCAAGACCAAGTTCATCAGTCATCTCTACCCGATACAACAAAAAGATTTTAATAAAACTCCAGGCTCGTTATTATCGACAAGTCTGCAAAAAGTTGACGAAACAATTTGCGGCAACACAGGAGCTGGAGACTTTTTTCGACGCCATCAAATAACCGTTTATATACTAACCCATTCCAAAGAGCCGGATGAATATAAAACCACTGTACCGGGAAATCCCCCTGGCCCGGATCGACCTGAGCGATCGAACTTTTCGGCTGGCCCCGATCGAAAACGAGGTGACTGGAAACCGCTCCCGCGACTTCATAACGAGATGGGCCGTCATTCACCCGCCGGTTCTGCAAGAGAAAGAAGAAGACGGCTTCATTATAGTTACCGGGCGCCAACAGATCATCGCCGCCCGGGCTCTCCCCGACAAAGAGTACTGCGGCTGCCTGATCCTGCCGAGCCACACTCCGGCCCTTGATCTTTTAGGCTTGGCACTCCAGGAGATCCTGCTCAGCCGCCCCGCCACGCCGATTGAGAAGGCGGTCTGCTGGCGGATGGGGGTAGTGCTCGCAGGCCGTGACCGCGCCGGGCAAGAGCTCGGAACGCTGCTTGAGTTATCCGGCCGAATGTCCACGGCCGGCCTGGAAAAACTTCTAACCCTCGACCGGGAAATACAGGAGGCCCTGCACCGGGGCAGTCTCGAACTGAAAACCTGCTTTAAACTTCTGGATATGAAGCAAGCCGACCGCGCTTCCCTGTTCGAGATCATCGCGCAACTGCGGTTGAGTTCCTCTAATCAGCGCAAAATCATCGAACTTTGCCGCGAACTGGAGAAACGCGAGGCCCGATCGATAGCAGAGATCCTCACCGAGTCCGAATGCCTTGAGATCGTCAACCATGCCGAGGCGAATCCTCCCCAGAAAACCGCGATGCTGATGACCTGGCTGAAAGGCAGATGTTACCCTCGGTTGAGCGAAGCCGAGGCGGCGTTTCGCGGTTTCGTCGCCAAATTAAGATTACCAAAAGGAGCTGCGGTCGAACACGCGACCTCATTTGAGAAAGACTCCCTGAAGCTGACCATCGAATTTGCCGACCGGGATCAACTGGCCGAGAAATGGCCGATAATCAGTAAAACCATTACCTCCGGCAACCAAGGGCGATAAACTCGCGAAAGGCCTTGAATAGCAGAGCAAAAACAGCGTTACTATTCTCCGATGATTTTGACCAGCACCCTCTTTTTGCGGCCGCCGTCAAATTCTCCATAGAAAATCCTCTCCCAGGTCCCGAAATCAAGCTGCCCCCTGGTGACCGCCACCACCACCTCACGGCCCATGACCTGCCGCTTTAAATGGGCATCGGCATTGTCTTCATAGCCGTTATGGCGGTACTGCGAGACCGGCTCGTGGGGGGCCAGTTTTTCAAGCCACACTTCGTAGTCATGGTGCAGACCGGACTCGTCGTCATTGATGAAAACCGAGGCGGTTATATGCATGGCGTTAACCAGCACCAGACCCTCGATTACCCCGCTTTCTCGCAGACAGGACTCCACCTCTCCGGTAATATTGACAAAGGCCCTGCGGGTCGGAATATCAAACCACAATTCTTTCCGGTAACTCTTCATTCTCTCTCCCATGCAATAAAAAGTGTTGGCAACAAATTAAAATGTCCGGTTTTGTAGCAAATGAATTGTCCGCTTTTTTGCCCTGTAGAATCAGGCTGGAGGGCGTAAGCCCGGAGGCCTGATTCTACAGGGCCGCAGCCGCAGCGGTGTTACGCGGCTGCCGTGGCATTGCTGTTTGATTGTTGCAATCGGCCCTCGGCTGTGTACTCGGCTAGTTTGCGAGGACCATGCAGGATGGCAAGCGTTCCGTTTATCCGCCGCAAGACCGTCACTTTGGCCTTTACATAATGGCAGCAGTGCCGATCCGGTGGTATCTGGAGCTTCAGCTTTTCAAAAGCAACACAGTTGTCGTTGCCGACCGTGCGCTCGTGCCGCTCGCAAAGCACATCATCAAGTGATTCCCCTATCCACCCGACAAAAGCGCTGCCTTCCTCCATTGCCGGCTGCATGAACTCCGCATTGAAGCTGGGGAGATAGACTTCGCGCAAATAGCGATTCGCTGATTCCATATCGGTAATCCCGGCCAGCGCCAACTCCTGCGGCAATCTGCCCTGATGAGTCCCGAACATTCGTTCCGAACGCCCCCTGGCCTGAGGTGAATAGGCGGCGATCATCTCGATTCCCAGCCGCTTCAATGCCTGCCCGAACTGTGTCAGTTTCTTCTTGTCAACCTTACCCCCTGCTTCAGGAGTGTACCAATAATGACTGCCACGATCGGAGTAGAACGAGCTGAAAAGACCTCGTTTTTCAATGGTCTCACGCACCCCGACAAGGCTGCTCGTCGTGCCTTCTTCCTCGACAAAAAACATCGAATAATGCTCGCTGGTTGCATCATCCATGGTCACAATCAAGTCCCATTGGCAACCAGGCACCCATTCATGCGTGCTGCCATCCTGATGAATCAGCATGCCCGGCAACGGAGCACGATTACGACGCTTTCGATGAGCCCCTCGTTTCTTCGCCTTGGGAACCAGTTTCTCCTCCTGAAGACGGGTCTTTACCCAGGTGTAGCTACGACTGCCCCCGTCTCGTTTGTACCAGGTATAAAAATGCCTGGCATTCCAGCCTTGGTGACGCTGCCGGTAGCTTTCTACAAGGGCCATCACCTCGTCCAGCGGGGCTCTGCGAGGAGAATCCCGTTCAAGGCGCCGGTCCAGCAAGCCATCGAAACCATCTTCCTCGTAGCGGCAGATGTAACGACGAAAAGTGCGCTCGCATACCCCGAGCAACCGCGCCGCTTCCCCTTGTGTTAATCGCTTCTCCTGCCAACCTCCATATGCTTCCTCAAATCGCATCTTCCGGGTTTCCTGTAGCCATTCTGTCCGTCTCATTTCGCCCCTCCTTGGGACGAAATAAAACCGGACAGATCATTTGCTACAACTCCGGACAGTTTACTTGTTCGCGACAATCGCGAGAATGTATCTTGTCTCAATGGAAAATATAATGTACAATAAATCAAATTTTGGATATTTTACTAACCATTGATGCCTGGAAAAGATGGTAAAAAATAGAGTGATAATCTCACCTACACTGGAAGATATTCTAGAGACAGTCGGAGAAAACATCAAACTTGCACGCTTACGCCGCAAAATTACTGCAACCATGCTGGCAGAGCGTGCCGGTATTACTCGTGTAACCTTAAGAAAGGTTGAGAATGGTGAAAGCAGTGTCACAATGGCTATTTATGCCAATGTTCTTTTTTGTCTCGGCCTTGAAAAGGATTTATTACTACTTGCCGGAGACGATCCTTTGGGGCGACGCTTACAAGATGCTGGATTGACTCACACAACTGAGCGTGTCGCTAAAAGGAAGAAGTAATGGCTGTAAAACGACATATAAAAGGCCCCGCAAGAAAATCCATTCAAGTTTGCGCTCATTGGCAGGGATTGGAAAATCCTCTTCTGATGGGAACACTTTATGCCGCCCCTTCAAGAGGAAAAGAGGTCTTTTCTTTTGAATATGATCCTGCTTGGCTCAAGTCTTCGTATGCACAAGTTCTTGACCCTGGTTTAATGCTATTCTCAGGCCCACAATATGCTCGCGATGGGCATGATAATTTTGGCTTGTTTCTGGATTCTTCTCCAGATCGCTGGGGCCGCGTTTTAATGCAACGCCGAGAGGCTCAACAAGCGAGAGTAGAAGAACGAGATGTGCGCCCGCTTCTTGAGTCAGATTATTTGCTTGGCGTTTATGATGGCCATCGCATGGGGGCCTTACGCTTTCGCCTGACCGATGATGAGCCGTTTTTGGATAATCAAGAAGATATGG
>JBHEOZ010000194.1:0-3967 GCA_046260555.1 Desulfurivibrionaceae bacterium | reverse complement strand
GGGCCCTCCATTACGATCTCCTGGCCCGGGGCGGATTAGACGGCCTGGCCGGGATTCTTGAAGAGCGGGATTTCGGTCTGATCGGCCTGTCGATCCGCAATCTCGATACCGTCGACAGCACCGCCCCGGACGCCTTTATGGAAGGGGTGATCGAGACGGTCGCTTTCATTCGCCGCTACAGCCGGGCGCCGCTGGTTCTGGGCGGCCCGGCTTTTTCGATCATGCCGGAGACCATCCTGGAACTCCTGCAGGCCGATTACGGCGTGGTCGGCGAGGGCGAAGAGATGCTGCCGTGGCTGGCCGGGGAACTTGCCGCCGGAAGGCGCCCAGCCGAAAAGATTCTCCGCTCAAAGTCCGGCGGAGCTCAGTGGCGCAAGGTGGTCTACGACCAGACCGTCGCCGACCATTATCTGGCCTGGGGCGGGATGCTTAATGTCCAGACCAAGCGCGGCTGCCCGTACCGGTGCAGCTACTGCTCCTACCCGGTTCTCGAAGGCAGAACCTACCGCTGCCGGGAGCCGGAGGAGGTGGCCGCCGAGGTGATCCGGGTCGGGACCGAATACGGCGCCAAATGCATCTTCTTCACCGATTCGGTCTTTAATGACGCCAGGGGCCATTATCTTGAGGTGGCCGAGGCGTTGGTCCGGGCCGGCAACAAGACCCCCTGGTGCGGCTACTTCCGGCCCCAGAACCTGAGCGCCGAGGGGCTCGCCCTCTTGAAAAGGTCCGGCTTGAGCGCCATGGAACTGGGTACCGATGCCGCCACCGAGACCACCCTGGCCGGGCTGCGTAAGGATTTCACCTTCGACGAGGTGCTCAGGGTAAATGAACTGGCGGTCGAGCAGGAGATCCCCTGCGCCCACTTCGTCATCTTCGGCGGCCCGGACGAGACCGCGCAAACGGTGGCCGAGGGGCTGGCCAATATCGAAAAACTGCATAATTCGGTGGTCTTCGCCTTTACCGGGATCAGGATACTGCCGGGGACCGCCATGCACCGGCGCGCCATCGATGACGGGGTGATGGCCGCCGAGCAGCCCCTGCTGGCGCCGTTCTTCTACTTTTCTCCCCATCTCAAGGAAGAAGAGCTTGACCGGACGATCAAGGAGGCCTGGCGGGGCCGGCTCGACCGGGTCTACCCTTCCTCGGAGTTGCAGGAGAGGGTGACCCGGCTGCACAGCAAGGGGCATGTCGGGCCGATGTGGGACAAGCTGGTCAGAAAGCGACACTAGTCGGGAATATCATGACCCTTGACGATTCGAAAATATTGCTGGTGATTCCCCTGTTCAACCATGGGAATACCGTAAGGGCGGTGGCCGAAAAGGCGCTGGGCGCGGGCTGGCCGGTGCTGGTCGTCGATGACGGCAGTACCGACGGCGGCGGCGGGCGGCTTGGCGGTCTGGACTGCCGGCTGATCCGCTTCGACCGCAACCGGGGCAAGGGGGCGGCTATTCTGGCCGGGGCGGAGTTCGCCGCCGGTGAGGGATATGAAGCGATAATCACGGTCGATGCCGACGGTCAGCTCGATCCGGCCGAGGCCGGAAAACTGGCCGAGGCCGCCGCCGAAGAGTGGCCCTCCCTGGTGGTCGGAGCCCGGCGGATGGACCGGGACAACGCCCCCGGTTCAAGCCTGTTCGGGCGGGCTTTTTCCAATTTCTGGATCCGGCTCGAATGCGGCCGGGAACTGCCCGACACCCAGAGCGGTTTCCGGCTTTATCCGGTCAGGGAGCTTCTTGCCCTGGAGACCGGCTGCCTCCGCTATGATTTCGAGGTGGAGAGTCTGACCCGGGCCGCCTGGGCCGGGCTGCCGATCCTGACCGTGCCGGTCTCGGTCCACTATCCGCCCGCCGCCGAACGACAGTCCCATTTCCATCAGTTTAAAGACAATTTCCGCCTGACCTGCCTGCATACCCGTCTGGTTACCAGGGCCTTGATCCCGTGGCCCCACAAGCGTTTAATCCCGCAAACCCCGCAAAAAATCAAAGAGGTGCGGCGGGAAAGGCTGTCGCTTCTCCATCCGGTCCGTTTTATGAAAAGATTGTGCCGGGAACACAGCTCTGCCCTGCAGCTGGCCTCGGCCGCCTGGATGGGCGTCTTTCTGGGGGCGCTGCCCCTGATCGCCATCCATACCGTAGCTATCATCTATGTCTCCCATCGCCTCCATCTCAATAAACTCACGGCGATAACCGCCAGCCAGGTCTGCATGCCGCCCCTGGTCCCGGTCCTCTGTATCGAGATCGGCTATTTCATGCGGCACGGCAGCCTGCTTGTCGATCTCAACTGGGAGACCATGGTCGTCCAGATTCATTACCGGCTCTGGGAATGGCTGCTTGGTTCGCTGCTGGTCGGCCCGCTTCTGGGTCTGCTGGTCGGCGGGGTCCTTTATTTCGCCATAAAAAATCTGCGGCGCGGCCGTTTCGGAACCTGCGAATCTCCGGAGAAAGGGTGAGTGGGTAAGGTCAAGCGCACCCCGTTGCGCCTCCTGGAGGCCCTGGGACACAATATATTTTATCTGTTTCTCCTGCTTTTCGGGCAGGGCGGGGCGTATCTGCTCCTGAAGCCGGTCATCGCGACCTATCTGCTCTTCAGCCGGAAGATCCATCGCAACTCCGCCTGCTATTTGAAGCGCCGCTTTCCGGACCACGGCCCGGTCCGCCTCAGGCTCGATACCTATCGGCTGGTCCATTCCTTCGGGCAGGTCCTGGTCGACCGGGGCTGGCTGGGCCTTCGCCGCAAGGCGCAGCTGCGGGGCGAATTGATCGGGGGCGACAGGCTTCTGGAGCTGGTCGCCGAAGGCAGGGGGCTGGTGCTTCTTACCGCCCATGTCGGCAACTGGCAGACCGCCCTTGCCCATATCCGCGGGCTCGAGGTGCCGATCAATTCGCTGATGCACTACGAAGAGGAGGCGGTCGCCAAACACTATTTCGACCTGCGCGACGGGACCGCACCCTTCAAGATCATCAAGAGCGACGGGTTCATGGGCGGGATGATCGAGTCTACCGCCGCGCTTGGAAGGGGCGAGGTGGTGACGATCATGGGCGACCGTTACGCGGGCGGCCCCTGGGCCGAAGTGGAATTCCTGGGCGCCAGGGCGCGTCTGCCTTCCGCCGCCTACAGCCTCGCCGCGGCTACCGGCGCGCCGGTCGCCATTTTACTGGCCGCCAAGACCGGCCGGCGCAGCTATACCATCAAGGTGTGGGACGATTTTTACCCGGCCACCGGAGAGCGGCAAGACCGGCAACGGGACCTGGGCCGCTGGGCCGATCGTTTCGCCAAATCACTGGAGGGCTACGTCAAAGAAAATCCCTATCAATGGTATAATTTCTTTGATTTATGGTAAGCGTTCAGCAGCACCACATCTTCGGACGATCGGCCCGGCTTACGTACACGAGGTACGCGGCGCCGGTCCGCTTGTCCAAATCTGCACCACTGCTGAACGCTTACAGTCCGGCGGTTTTGGGTACTTTGCGACCGACGCGGTGAACGGTTACGATTTATGGAGCCAATGAGCGGATTTTTTATTAAATCAACTCTTCTTACGTTTATAAAAGCAATGGAGAATAAAGATACATGCAAGAGTTAAAAGAACAGCTTAAGGAAATTATTGTCCGCGACCTGAAACTGCAGGGCATCGAACCCGCCGGGATCGAGGACGACGCACCTCTTTTCGAGGAAGGTCTCGGGCTCGATTCATTGGACGCGGTGGAACTGGTGGTCCTGGTCCAGAAACATTTCGACGTTCAGATCGAGGATATGGACGAAGGCCAGGCCGCTTTTAAATCGATCAATACCCTGGCCGAGTTTATCGAGGCCAGGCGTTGATTGGAGGTTAGGGGTTAGGGGTTAGGAGTTAGGAGTGAAGCAACGGTTTATCGGTGCTTTTGGGTAATATTTCCCTGCATTGCTGTGGCTGGCCGCCGGGTTTTGCGTTATCTTTACCGGGAACGACGGGTTTTTTATTTTATCAATA
>JBHEOZ010000193.1:513-3968 GCA_046260555.1 Desulfurivibrionaceae bacterium | reverse complement strand
GTCAGGTCCAGGGCCAGGCGGATCATTTCCAGTTGCAGCTCGAAGGATCTGTTGACGCTTTCGATGGTCTGTTCCCCATAACCATTGGTCCTCTCCGGGTTATCGAGAACGCGGAGCATTTCCGGAGCGGCAATTTCGTCGCCGGTCAGCCCCATCTCCGAGGCCTGTTCCCGATTGGCCTCTTTCGTGATCGCGGCGATTCGCTCGCCGCGCAGTTTGTGCTTATATAATCTGCCGCCGGGAAAGAGATGCAGACTTGCGGCGATAAGCGCGCAAACCATGAGGTCGGCCGCCGCTTCGCCCGGCGACTGATTGCCGGTCAGGGCTAATCCCACTTCAATCACCAGCACGGCCAAAACGGCGGGCAGGGCGACCGACCAGTGATAACGGAGGGTTATCCAGGCAATGACCATCGCCGGTATAATAATCGGATACGGGAGAAGCGGCTTAAAGAGCAGGAACAGGGTCCAGGTAAATACCGCCAGTAAAAAAGGGGTTTCCAGATCCGCCGGCCAGCCCCGATTGCCCGCCGGTTTCAGGTAATGGCGCCGATAGTAGAGGCCCGCGGCAAGAGTGAGCGCCACCCCGGCTGCTATTCCGCTCGTGGTTATGCCGCCCTCCCGCTGCAATGGACCGCTGCCGACGACCAGAACGGCGGCCGCCGCCGAAGAAAAGCCAAGCCAATTGACTAATCCGGTCGAATCGGGGAACCCGATGGTACTGGTTTTTCGCTGGCGCATGATCGCTCTGTTTTCCGGATGACCCTGCTTGTTTAAATGGCGTCGCAAAACCGCGATCTACCGCGTCGCACCCCGCAAGGGGATATATGCTTAGCCGTCACTCTTGACTCTGAAAAATACTATTTTATGGTTATAAATCCACCTAAAATCAGCGGCCGGCTTATTTTAGAAACAGTTTTCGGCGCGCCATCGGCGCTGTTGGCCCAAGGGGGCCCATTAATTTTTTTTGGGAAAAAACAGGATTTAACGAGTTTCTCATGGTAAATGTTTGTATCTACATGTGATAAAATGGTTTGAATGAGTTATATTCCTGAATCCGTGACGGCTTCTTTGGGAATTTTGCTTTATACCCACAGGGCACCCCAAGGGTTCTGTTCAATCCTCCCTTGAGGAGGGCATTTGCTTCGCGGCACATAAGTTTCGTAAGAGCAGGCAAGCTGCTCAACTCAGCTTTATTCGTTTTTTGCTCAAATGACATGCCGTTCGTCAAAAAAATTCAAATAGTGAAAATATGATACACATCGGCTGGACCACGATTGACAACAGGGAAAATGCGGAAAAACTTGCAGCGGCCTGCATTGAGAGCCGCCTGGCCGCCTGTGTCCAGGTGGACGGGCCGATTCGTTCCTTTTACCTGTGGGAAGGGGTGCGGGAATCCGTTGACGAGTATCGGATCACCTTCAAATTCGATTCGGAGACTGCCGTCAAGCTGGCAAGCTGGCTCAAGGATAATCATCCCTATGAAACCCCTCAGTGGGTCACGGTCAGCGCCCAGGACGTTGGGGCCGGATACTGGCAGTGGGTGAGGGAGAGCCAGGGGCTGGCCGAAGTTTCCGGGGGCGCCGTCCTCGACAGCGCCATCGAGCTTTCCAGGAAGGGCAACCGGCTTTTAAGGAAAGGCCAGTTCCAGGAGGCCGAGCAGGTCCTGCGCGAGGCCTATGAGCTCGATCCCGATAACGCCTATATTCTGGTCGGGCTCGGCGATCTTTACCGGGAGCAGAAGAAGTTCGGCAAGGCGATCAACTATTACGAGAAGAACCTGAATATTGACGAAAAAAACGTCTTTGCCTTGCGGGGGGCGGGTGATGCCCATCGCGGCAAGAATGAGCACGATCTGGCGATCTCTTACTGGAAGCGCTATCTGGAATGCAATGAAGACGACATTCAGGTGCTTACCAGGGTCGGCGATTCCTACAAGAAGCTTAAAAAATACAGTGAATCCGAGGAATATTATCTCCGGGCTCTGGAGATTAACGACAAGGATAAGTATGCCTTACTCGGGGTCGGCAGCCTTTTTTATAAACTTGAGAAGGACGACAAGGCCCTCCGTTACCTGGGCCGGCTTTTGGAGCTGGACGAAGGATATGTGGCGGTGCTGACCATGGTCGGCAATATTTACCGGCGCCGCCAGGAGTATGACCGGGCGACCCAATACTACGCCAAGGCGGTTGAGCTTGAACCGGGTAACACTTTTGCCCTCTACGGCCTTGGCGATTGCAACCGCTGGATGAAAAATTACGATGAGGTCGTCAAGTGGTGGAGCATGATTCTCGATAAGGAACCCCGCAACCAGGTTATGCATTCCCGGGTCGGCGATGCCTGCCTGAATACCGGCGACTACGAGAAGGCCGAGGAGCATTACCAGGCCAGCCTGCGTATCCGCTTTGACCCTTACGCCTGCCAGGGCATGGCCAGGATATTCCGCCACCGGGGCAAATACCCCGAAGCCGTTGAATACTGCCGCATGGTCCTCAATCAGAGTCCGAACAACCTTCGCGTTCTTGAAGAACTGGCCGAGATTTATCGTGAGATGGGGGAGACCGAAAAGGCCGAGGAAGTCATGGCCGGGCACACCTAGAGACCGCCAGCGGTCAAGCCTGAATATTGCGGCCGGCAGTTTATCATAGTACCCCGTAACCCCTAAACCATCGCATCTTGCTCGTTATTTTACGGGCCAACTGCGTTGCGACTTCCCTTACAGAGCGCTGCTATGCGCGGGAAGTCGCGCCTAGCTGGCCCGCAAAATCCCTTCGCAATCTCGCGAAACTTTATGGTTTACGTGGTACTAGCGCCGGCTCCGATAGTAGCGATCGAGGGCATCCTGGAATCTTTTGTTCAAAGGTCCCGCCTGATCATAGGGAACCGCCCCGGTATTCCGCCAATCCTGTTCGATCCGCCCGACCTCTTCGCCCACTGTCTTTTTTTCATTACGCCTGCCGGCCAGGATGAAGTTGTCCTCCATGGCCTGTTTCAGTTCCTCGGCCAGGGAGAGGGCCCGGGCGCGACCTCCGCTTTCCGGCTTCCGGGCGGCGCCCAGAATGTTTTCCAGACGCAGACAGAGGCTTTCTTTTTTCTTCTGATTTTCAAACTGCTCTTTCTTGAGATCGCTGAAATATTGATGCCGGTCGCCAAAAAAGGCGTCACACAGGGCTTTGAACCGCTCGTTAAGCTCCTTGTCGGCGCCCCGGGGAGCGCTGCCGGTTTCGGACCATTCATTCTGTAATTTTTCCATCCGGGCATTATCTTTTTTATCCGCCCCCCGGCCAGCCAGTTCCTCGGCCCGGGCCAGCAGTTTCTCTTTTCTGTCCTGATTAAGGCGGCGGTTCCGGTTTTCCTCCTCACGCTGCTGTTGTCCGGCCTTGAAGAACGAATCAGCCGGTTCGCGAAAGCGCTGCCAGATCGCTTCGCTTTCTCCCCGGGGTACCGGCCCGATCT
>JBHEOZ010000193.1:0-412 GCA_046260555.1 Desulfurivibrionaceae bacterium | reverse complement strand
CGCAAAGGTCTTCCTTTTTACGAAGATTGGCCCGCAGGTCCTTGTCCCGCTCCAGATAAACTTCCTTGCGCCGTTCAAAGAAGCGATCGCACTCCTTGCGGAATTGCTTGAAGAGCTTGCTTTCCTCCTTGCGGGGGGCCGCGGGAAGGCTCTGCCACTCTTTCTGCAATTCCTTGAGGTTATCGGCTGTTTTCCGCCAGTCGTTCGATTCGGAAAGTTTCGCGGCCCGGGCGCAGATTTCCCGGCGCCGTTCCATGGCCTCGGCCCGCATGGCGTTTCTTTCAGCCAGGTAGGGCTCGGTGCGTTTGAAGTTGCGATCGCAGGCGGCATGGAAGCTGTCCCATAATTTCCGCGATTTTTTGAGGGGCACCGGCCCGATGCTTTTCCACTTCTCCCGGCTTTCCCGGACCAC
>JBHEOZ010000192.1:480-3968 GCA_046260555.1 Desulfurivibrionaceae bacterium | reverse complement strand
AGAAGGACCAGGTCATCAAAGCGGTCTGGAAGGAATTGTTCAAGGCCCGCCAGGAACCGATTACCGAAGCGGAACTGGATAAGGCCGTAAATCTGCTGATCAGTCACTACGAGCTCAATCTGCAAACCCACGGCTCCCAGGCCATGGAGATGGGGCTCAACAAGATCTACGGCCTGGGGCTCGATTTCGGCACCCGTTACCTCAAGGAACTTCGGAAGGTTACCCCCCAGGAGGTTCTCGAGGTTGCCAGGAAATATATTCAGCCCGATCAGTATGTGATGGTTTTGGTTGGCGCCAAAGCCGAAGAGCAGTCGCAGGCCCCGGTTCCCGAGCCGGCTGTTGCCCCTAACGAGTAAACCCCTATGGAGAATAGTTTAATGCAGAGATTCATGATTGCCCCGTCGATTCTTTCCGCCGATTTTGCCAGACTCGGGGAGGAGGTCGGCGATGTCCTCAAGGCCGGCGGCGACGTGGTCCATATCGATGTGATGGACGGCCATTTCGTCCCTAATATCACGATCGGCCCCTTGATCGTCAAAGCCGTCCGCGCCATAACCGACGCGCCCCTTGACGTCCATCTGATGATCGAGAATGCCGACCGCTACCTGGATGATTTCGCCGCCGCCGGGGCCGACTGGATCACGGTCCACGTTGAGACCGGCTATCACCTGCACCGCACCATCAGCCGGATCAAGGAGTTGGGCAAGAAAGCGGGAATCGTTCTCAACCCCGCTACCCCGCTGGAGTCGATTGATTGGCTGCTTGACGAAGTCGATCTGGTCATGCTGATGAGCGTCAATCCAGGTTTCGGCGGGCAATCGTTCATCCCTTCCACCCTGGACAAGATTCGCCGCTTGCGGAAGTTGATCGAAGAACGCAACCTCGCGGTCGGAATTGAAATAGACGGCGGCATCGGGGTGGGCAACATCGCCGAGGTGGCCGCCGCGGGAGCCAATATCTTTGTGGCCGGCTCCGCCATTTTCGGGCAGCCCGACTATCGGGGCGTCATTGCCGCGATGAAAGCCGGTCTTGCCGGTGCTGCAAGCGGAAAAGTAGCGATATGACATTGGGCCTTAAAAAAAATATCCTGCTTGGAGCCACCTTCTGTTTGTTGCTGCCGCTTTTGGGCTGCCGGGCGCGGGCCCCGCTGCCGCCCCATCCATATTTTTGGGGACCCGAAGAGCCTCCCTATGGGCGGCCCTATCACCGCTCCGCTTATCGTTATCGTTATTACCCCGGCACCCAGGTCTACTACGATACCTCCAGAAACCTCTATTTCTACATCAGCGGCGGGGTCTGGTTGTCGGCCCCGGTCCTGCCCGGCTCCATCCGCATTGTTCCGGACCATTTCGTGACCGTCGAACTGGACAGCCCCAAACCCTATGCGCATCACCGCGAAATATTAAATAGACACCCTCCCGGCCTGAGCAGTCAAAAAAACTCCAGGAAGGTCAAAAAGCGCCGGCCAAGAGCTAAACCCTACGAGAATCCCCGGGAAGAGCGGTTCCGCCCGAAGGAAAAAGGCGACGAGAAAAGTCAAGAGAGCAGGGCGCCCGGCAAAGATTACCGGGAGGGCCGCGAGGAAGAGAGCCGCAAAGAGAAGGACCGCAGAGGCAAGCAGGCCCTTGCCCGCGACGCCAGGAAGAGTAAAAAGGAAAAAGAAGAGGAAGAACAATCCCAAAACAAGAAGCGCCGCAAGGCGTTCTGGAGATAGAACAATCATGATCAGTAAAGCCGATCGCGCCAGATTGCGAAAGCATATCCTTGCAGAGCAGGAAAAGGTCAGGGCTGATATCGTCTATCTCTGCGCCCAAAGCGGCCCGGTCGCCCCCAATAACGCGATCGGCCGCCTGTCGCGCATGGATGCGATCAGTTCCAGGGGTATAAATGAGGCCAAGCTGGGCGACGCCAAGAGCCGCCTGGTTTTGCTTGACTACGCCCTGACCAGGATCGATCATCCCGATTTCGGCCTCTGTACCAGTTGCGGCGACCCGATCTCCCTGGCCCGTCTGCAATTTATGCCCGAATCGAGATTTTGTGTGGATTGCGCCGGTTAGTGATTTCCGATGACCGAAAAAAAACCTTGTCAGGACCGCAGCGAAGAAGAACGACATCGACGCCTCTGGTTAGAGCACGCCCTGCAAACCCCGCCACCCCGGCCCCCTTCCTACCGCCCCCGGAAAAACCAATAAGCGGTCACCGGGCCCGGATCTGCCGGGGTTGCGGCCTTACCGTCAAAACCGGCTAATGGATATTTTCGTGGATCAGGCCGATTGTAAAAAAGCCCATCTTGCCGATGAGTTGCTGATTGTCAGGGATTCCGGAGAGATTCCGGAAGTGGCCCTGCACGGCTCGATTTTCTTTCTGAGCCGCGACCCGGACGGCCCCGGCCTGGAGCTCGCCCGGGGGGAACTCGGACTCCTCAAAGAAGCGGCGGCGGCCCGCTACCGGGAAATGGTCCGGCGCGATCTGGATCCGCACAACCGGGATAAAAGCCACTATCGGGGCGTGGTCCGCTGTATTGCCAACTGGCGGAGGATGCAGCGCTTCTGCAGACGGGAAAGGATCGCCACGGATGCCTTTCGGAAAGAGGTCGCCGCGGCCCTGATTCTCCTGCTGAAAAAGGAGTTGGCGGAAATTGCCGCCGGGCAGGGGTGTTCCTCAATCAACTGTTCCGCCGCCGAACTCGATCTTTTCAGCCGGGAACTGGGGCTCGACCCCGGCCGGCTCCCGGACGGGTGGCGGCAAATCTGTCGGCGCGCCGCTCGGGAAAAAACGGCTTAGCTGCCGCCGCCCCGCCTGATCCTGTCAATAAGCGAGGTAGTCGAAAAATTTTCGACCACCGGGATGTTCAGCACTTCACCGCCCGCGGCCAGGACCTCTTCGGCGCCGACGATCTTTTCCACCGGCCAGTCGCCTCCTTTCACCAGGATATCCGGGGTCAGCTCGCTAATCAGTCCCAAGGGCGTCTCTTCATCAAACAAGACCACGTGATCGACGCAACCGAGGGCGGCCAGGACCCGGGCCCGGGACTCCTCGTCGTTCATGGGGCGTTCCTCCCCCTTAAGGGCACGCACCGAGGCGTCGCTGTTCAGGCCGACGATCAGGCAGTCCCCGAGACGGCGGGCCTCCTCAAGATAGGTGACATGACCCCGGTGAAGGATATCGAAACAGCCGTTCGTGAAGACGACCCGGCGGGTAAGGCAACGGTAGTTTTCGACTATTTTCTTTAAGACCGGCAAGGCGACGATCTTGTCCCGGTCGGGAAAACGATAGGGGGCCGAAGCGACCGCGGTGAACAGCTTGCGGCATTGACTGAGCAGGGCGGGGTCGACCATCACTTTGGCCTGGCCGGGTTCGCCGCCGGCTTCGGCCAGGACCAAGCCGTCCGGGGCGATTATCATGGAGTGGCCGCCGAATTCGGTGTCGTCGCTTACCCCGCAGCGATTACAGCCGATCACGAAGATCTGGTTTTCGATGGCCCGGGC
>JBHEOZ010000192.1:0-470 GCA_046260555.1 Desulfurivibrionaceae bacterium | reverse complement strand
TGTTCCAGGCGGGCGGCGGGCCACTGGGCGCTGACCACCAGGAGCCGGCCGCCCTTCGCCGCCTGACTTCTGGCCAGATCCGGGAAGCGCAGGTCGTAACAGACAACCCCGGCAAAGATGCCCAGTTCCGTGGCCACCGGCCGGGGATTACTGCCGGCGGTAAAAAAAAGATCCTCTTCCATGGGGGCAAAAAGCTGCTGTTTGCGGATCTTGCCGAGCACCCCTTCCGGCCCCACGAAATAGAGGGTATTGAAAATCAGGGTCCTCTCGGCCTTGATTTTTGTTTCGGGCAGGGAGCCGGCAATATAGATCCCGTAGCGCCCCGCTTCTTCTTTCAGGGCGTCAAGCATTTCCACCCTGCGCGCCGCATGTTCCGCCATTCGCGGATAATCAAATCCGGCCGCCCATAGTTCGGGAAGCACGGCCAGGCCGGGGGATTGTAGCGCCAGCGCAGCCAGCCCGTTGCGGAC
>JBHEOZ010000191.1:0-3969 GCA_046260555.1 Desulfurivibrionaceae bacterium | reverse complement strand
GGCCGGAACGGACCCATTTGTCGATGAAGTATTTTTCACCGTTGAAGAATTCGGCCGGCCGGTTGTCGACGATTAACACACCCCCGGCGGCCAGGGCAAAGGTGACATCGGGCGAGAGCTGAGCGCGGATCTTGGTGTTGGGCGGATAGGCGACTTCGATGTCGCGGGAGACGATTTTGGGCGTCTCGGTGCTCATCGGGCGGCCTTCCGCCTGCCACAGGGCCTTGTTGCCGTCCATCATGCTGATGTTATCGAAATTCCAGTACTTGAGGGTCCAGTAGATGCGGGCCAGATGCTGCGGATGGTTGTTATCGCCGTCGTACAGAATGATATGGGTGTTGTTGGTGAGGCCGTATTTGCGCAGCACCCGTTCTATTTCAGCCACATTGTGGACCATGTGGTCGGTATTGGGCGAGAAGGCGTCGGCCTTCCAGTTGAAGAAGACGGCACCCGGGATATGGCCATTTTCATATCCCTTTACGCTGACTTCGAGGAGCCGGATGTCGGTCTGGTCAACGTTCTGGATTTTGGCGAGGTTGTCCGCCACCCACTTGGTCGAAACCAGAGGTTCCACCTTGGCTTGGGCTGCCGTTGCGAAAATCAGGAACATGAGCGCGCACATCCATGGAATCAGGGCTACAGATCGTTTCATTTGGAACTCTCCTGTGTTTGGTGTTGACTCTGACATGAAGCAAAGATCCGATTGGGCGGCGCCACCACATCGTAGTAAAGGCATTCACTCCATTCATCCCCTGCAACTGCCACATTGTGGTATACGTAAAAAACAAATTAACGACTCCTGGTTTATTTGTCAACATGTAAGTTCATGGAAGTTCTGGGGACGTCAGATTGGTACAGATTGTGTACAAATTGGGGTCGGACCAATGAGTACAGATTGGATGGACAGATTGTTACAGATTGGGGTCGGACGTAAACATTCGGTTAACCCGTTCCGTGTAACATCAAGAAGTCAGCAGATGTCTGAAGTTTTGATCAAGCGGATAGAGCCATAAGTCCTTGATCGGGACACTGATCTTTCCTGCCGGGCCAACAAGGCGCGACTTCCCGCGCATAGCAGCGCCCTGTAACTGAAGTCGCAACGCAGTCGGCACGTAAAATAACGAGTAAGATGCGATGGTTTAGGGGTCACGGGGTACTAGGCTTGTGGCGTGGGCGGGTCAAAAGCTGAGCGACTCAAGTCTTACGGAGAAGCAAAAGGGTCAAGCCTGCCTTTGACTTTAAAAACGCACCAGTGACGATCACCCGTAACAGCATTTCCATGATAAGGGGCTGGGGAGGTGGTTGTAAACGCACCTGACTGATATGGGCCCATTACCATGCTGGAGATTTTGAGATTTTTTTGTTGCCAATACTACCACTCAGTAGTACTTAAAACAATCAAGCTTCATGGCCGGAGTCCTTTTGTATCGCAGAAGCCGATACCGAGAGAACCACAATGGCCTGCACAAGCCATATTTTTTTGGGTAGCAGAGAGTGTTTTGCCTGGTTAGCGGTACCTTCCGGTAAAGGAGGTGAGAAAGCAAGGAGGTATGGAAAAGTCAGTGCTGGGCTACAACCGAATTTTTTGGTTTAAAAATTATTCAGAAAAAAAAGGAGAAGCTTATGCGTTTGAAAATTCTACCTCTCTTAGCGGTGCTGCTGCTTATGGCAGTTCCGATGACTGCCAATTCGGCGACCAGTCTGCTCAAGGAAGTCGCGGTTGAAAAGATGGCCCTGCAGTTGATCGCCGATGTTCAAACGGGCGGTTATCAGGTGATCAGCGTGGAGGAGCTGAAAAAAATGCTGGATGCCGGTGAGGATCTGGTCATGATTGATGCTCATCCGGCCTGGGAACATGACCTGGCTTACGTGGACGGGGCCAAAAATATCGGTTTTAACGGCGGACATAAGGGTGATTGGGAGAAGGATGTTGCCGACGGCCATGCCAAAGAGCAATTCCTGGCCGCCCTGGGACCGGACAAAAACCGGAAGATCGTTACCTACTGCGGATTCAACCTCTGACGGCGTTCACACAATGCCGCCATGTGGGCGTTGAAGATGGGCTACAAAAACGTCTATCGCGCTCCCGGCGGTGTCACTGCCTGGATGGACAGTGGATACCCCTACAAGACAAATATCAAGTAACATCGTAAATACAATTTCTCCCCCGACGGTGGCAGCCAGACCGACTCTGGTACCAGATCATACTCTGAACCGACCTGACTGCCGCCGCCTGGGCCCTTAATCCCTCTCTCCTCTCCTCCCCCTTCAGCGACAGACAAATTCTGCGAACGGAGAATAGTCGGGAATGCCTGGAGGACGCTGCTTGCTATTTTTCTATTTTTGCCATTACCTTGCTTTAACATGGCTGGGTCAGCCCTCAATATCTTCTTCCCCCGGGCCTTGCTCCTTGAGACTGGAATCCACCGGTTCGATGTCTATATTTCCAAAATAACTTTGCCCATAAAAAAAGGAGCGCCGCAACCGACACTCCTTTTAATTATAGAACTTACATCCGCTGTCATTTTGGCGGCAAAGTTTATACAGTTGAGGCCGCTTTCTCCAGGGCCGCGCAGATCTGCTGCAAGCGCTCCTCACTCAGCTTGATCGGCACCTGAAAGACCAGGCAGCGGCCCATGATCGCAGCCGATTGCGGCAGGGCGTCCTTGTCGTACACCACCCGCCGCTTGCCGTGGCTGACGAAGGGCCAGCCCGATTCGGCCAGAGTCTTGCCGGCCAGGAGATGCTCCCATTTGGGATAGTAGTGCCAGGTGTTGTCGGCAAAGTAGATCGCCCCGCAGCCTGCCGCCTTCAAAACCTCGTTCACCGTCCTGGCCTTATCCGCATCGGGCAGGAAGAAGGCGAAGAAGGTGGCGTTGTCGCCCTCTTCATCGAGCTGGGTCCGGAAGGTCGCCCCCGGGATCCTGGCCGCCGCCTCTTTCAATCTGGTTTTATGCAGTTTCTGAGTCTCGATCATCAGATCGAGCTTGGCCAGCTGGGCGAGGCCGATGGCGCCCTGCAGTTCCATCATCCGGTAGTTGAACCCGATAAAACTGCGCCCCTCGCCGCCCCGGCCGCCGGGATTCGGGGCATGATCGTGGCCGTGGTCGTGGTACTCGCTCATCTTGCGCCACAAATCTTCATCATCGGTGATCACCATGCCGCCTTCGCCGGTGGTCATGGTCTTGACCGCGTCGAAGGAGAAGGTGCCGAGCCTGCCGAACGAGCCCAGCCCCTTGCCGTTCAGCTTGGCGCCGGCGGCCTGGGCGGTATCCTCGATGACCGGAATCCCGTGCCGGTCGGCAATGGCGACGATCTCCTCGATCCGGGCGGCGGATCCCATCATATGGACCGGGATAATCGCCCTGGTCTTGTCGGTGATCTTCTTCTCCAGATCGGCCGGGTCCATGTTCAGGGTCTCGTCGATTTCGGTAAAAACCGGCACCGCGCCGATATCGAGGATCGCCTCCCAGGTGGCGACGAAGGTGAAACCCTGGGTGATCACCTCGTCGCCCGGCCCGACCCCGAGGACCGCCAGGGCGACCTTCAGGGCGACGGTGCCGGAGGTAACCGCCTGGCCGTATTTGGCCCCGCTGTAGGCGGCAAACTTCTCCTCAAAGGTTCTGACCTTATAGATGCCTTGGCGCTGTTCCGGAAACTCGTAGCGAAACAGTACGCCGGTCTCAAGAACCTCCATGACCTCCCTTTTCTCTTCCTCACCGAACACTTCAAATCCGGGCATTTCAGCCTCCCATATTTTTCTTTTACAAACGAATCACAACCTGCCTGTCATCTCGAACGGCAAAGCCGGAGAGATCTTGACTCCGCTTAATACCCTCCTTCAAGATTTCTCACATCCGTTCGAAATGACATGAATGACTTATTATAATAGTTAAGCCGTCGTTCAAAAATAAATCATACTTTTTTTGTTCATGAACGGCATAAGGGGCCGTAAAGAAATGGATAAAA
>JBHEOZ010000190.1:0-3999 GCA_046260555.1 Desulfurivibrionaceae bacterium | reverse complement strand
CCGTAAAGAAATGGATAAAAAGTTCAGGTTATTTCTTAACGGCCCCTAATCAGATAAACCGTCAAGATATCTTAGATATAGCTTGAAATTCGGTTTTGTTTTCAGTAAATTGGAAAATCCCGAACAATGATGAATGACAATTCACTAACATTGATACGCGCTATGTTATTAATTAAAGGTATAAAATCGTCTCTTGGCCAAGGTTGTCAAAACGGTGCGCTTTCACTTTCAGCCATCGATTGTACAACCACACCGAATCCATTTACCGCCGTGCCGGGACATATGCCTCTTAAACAGTTAACCCATTTACTTTTTATAAGAATTTATATGTTTTTTAAGGAGCTAAAAAATGAGTGCCAAAATTATCAGTGGCGTCGAAATCGCCAAGGCCATCCGTAAGGAGTTGAAAGAAGAGGTAGAAGAACTCAAAGCAAAACATAATGTAGTCCCCGGCCTGGTTACCATTCTGGTCGGAGAAGATCCCGCTTCCGTTTCTTACGTTACGGCAAAAAGCAAGACCGCTCACGCTCTGGGAATTTATTCGGAGCAGGTGGATATGCCCGGCGATACCACTGAAAAGGAACTGCTGGATCAGATCGACAAGTTCAACAAAGACAAAAAGATTCACGGCATCCTCGTTCAATTGCCCCTGCCCAAGCATATCGACGAAGGCAAGGTCCTCTACGCAATTGACCCTGACAAGGATGTCGATGGATTCCATCCCGTAAATGTCGGCAAAATGGTCCTCGGCGAGCGTTGTTTTCTGCCCTGTACCCCCCACGGCATTCTTCAGATGTTGCAGAGAAGCGGTGTTGAGACCAGCGGCGCCGAAGTCGTCATCCTCGGCCGTAGCAATATTGTCGGCAAGCCCATGGCCAACCTGATGCTGCAGAAACGAGCCGCGGGCAACGCCACCGTAACTCTCTGCCATACCCGGACCAAGGACACCGATTTCCACACCAAACGCGCCGATATCCTGATCGCCGCCGTCGGCGTTCCCAATCTTGTTAAGGCCGATCAAGTTAAAGAAGGCGTTGTCATTATCGATGTCGGCGTCAACCGGGTCGGTATGTCCGAAAGTGGTAAGGCCATCCTGGCCGGTGATGTGGATTTCGAATCCGTCAAGGAGAAGGCTTCTTTCATCACCCCTGTGCCCGGTGGCGTTGGTCCGATGACCATTACCATGCTGATGAAAAACACCGTCCAGGCAGCGAAACAGGCTACGGGTCTGCTATAATCAGAACCTGCCGGTTTTCCGTGCGCCGAGCCTCCGTTTTTTTTCAGGTCTGTGGCATTTTCTTCGGAAAATCCTTATATTGATATGTTCGGCGGATGTATTTGTGCGTCCGGCGGATGTATTTTCTAGTCATACCATTTAAGAATCGACGAAACAATTGAGGTACACGATGGCTGTCAAAAGAAATGGATGTGAAGGCTGTGCGGATATAACCTGCGTGTCCACCAAGGAAGTTCTCTCCCGGGATATCGCCAAGAATGTAGTCACCGCCTATGACCGGATCGCGTCACGTGGCATGGCCGCCTGCCTGTTCGGCTCCGGCGGCACCTGCTGTAAAAACTGCAATATGGGCCCATGCCAGATTATTGACGGGGTGGAAGAGATGATCGGGGTCTGCGGGGCTACCGCCGATACGGTCGCTTCCCGGAATATCGCGAGGACGATCGCCTCCGGAACCGCGGCCCATACCGATCATGCCAGGGAAATGATCAAGGGCTTTATCGCCACCGCCAAGGGCGAAACCGAAAACGAGATCAAGGATGTCGAAAAACTGCACAAGATCGCCGCCGTTTACGATATCGAGGTGGAAGGGCGCGACAAGAATGAAATCGCCCTGGAACTCGGCGAAAAGGCCTTGGCCGAATTCGGCAGCCAGACCGACGATCCGATCACCATGCTGAAGAGGGCCCCGGAAAAGCGCCAGAAGATCTGGAAAAAACTCGGCGTCGAGCCGCGCGGTTTCGATCGGGAAGTGACCGAGATGATGCACCGCACCCATATGGGGGTCGATCAGGAATATCATAATATAATGTTGCAAGCCTCCCGCTGCGCCCTGGCCGATGGCTGGGGCTCGTCAATGCTTTCCACCGAACTGACCGACATCATGTTCGGCACCCCGGTACCGCGTCGGGCCACGGTCGATCTCGGCTGCCTCAAACCGGACCAGGTCAACATCACCGTGCACGGCCATGAACCGCTTTTGGCCGAAGCTCTCTGTATCGCCGCCCAGGAAGAAGACATGCAGGCCCTGGCCAAAAAAGCCGGCGCCAAGGGGATCAATCTGGCCGGGGTCTGTTGCACCGGTAACGAGATCCTGATGCGCCGCGGCATTCCGGTCGCGGCCGGCTTCGTCCAGCAGGAAATGGTCCTCGCCACCGGTGCGGTCGAGGCGATGGTGGTCGACGTCCAGTGCGTCATGCAGTCGGTGGCCCAGGTCGCCAAGAATTTCCATACCGACATCATTACCACCAATTACCGGGCCAAGATGCCGGACGCCGTTCATATCCAGTTCGAGGAAGAAGACGCCATGGGCAGCGCCAAGGAGATCCTCAAGAAGGCCATCTCCAATTACAAGAAGCGCAGCCCGACCGCCTTTATTCCCATTTCCAACAAGCTCGATGTAGTGGTCGGCTTCAGCCACGAGACCATTAACTACATGCTCGGCGGCAGTTTCCGGGCCAGCTACCGCCCCTTGAATGACAATATCATCAATGGCCGGATTCGCGGGGTGGCGGCGATCGTCGGTTGCGACAACTATAAATATTCCGATGACGCCCATGAGATCATCGCCCGGGAGTTGATCAAGAACAATATCCTGGTCCTGGCCACCGGCTGCGCGGCCACCTCCCTCGGCAAGGCCGGGCTGCTGCGGCCCGAGGCCGCCGAGTTCTGCGGCGAAAGCCTCGGCGAAGTCTGCGAGACCGTAGGCATGCCGCCGGTTCTCCATATGGGCTCCTGCGTGGACAACAGCCGGATCCTGATCGCGGCCACCGAGATGGTCAGGGAAGGGGGCCTGGGCGAGGATATTTCCGACCTGCCCGCCATCGGCACCGCCCCGCTGTACATGAGTGAAAAGGCGGTGGCCATCGGCCAGTATTTCGTGGCCAGCGGCGCCCAGGTCGTTTTCCAGAGCCTGCCGGTCAGCGGCGCCAAGGCGTTCGACAAGTACATGACCGAGGGCATGATGGAGACCTACGGCGCTCACTGGAATATCGCCGAGGATCCCAAGGAAATCGCCCGGATCATGATCGAGAAGATCGAGCAGAAGCGCGAGGCTCTCGGCATCAACAAGAAATCGGAGAGGGTTCTCTTCGACATGGATATGCGTCGTGATCTCGGCAGCGGCGCCGGGGTTGGCGACGTTGGCTGCACCGGACCGCAGCACAATTCGTAATCGGCAAAATTATTGATTGATGAGTTCGCAAAAAGTCTCAAGATGGCTAAGCAAAAACTTCGATAAACAAGGAGTAGTGTATTTTTGAGAGTGAGGCCATACATTATGGTATGCCGAACGAACAAAAATGCGCTACGACGCAGTAGATCGGAGTTTTTGCGACGCCATCATTAATAATTGAATTCAAGGATACAGATATCAGATGAAATCGGGTAGCCGTCTAGAACGGATTCTAAATTCAGGTGGTTTTGCCGTAACCGGCGAACTTGGGCCGCCGAAGAGTGGTGATCCGG
Source organism: Desulfurivibrionaceae bacterium (assembly GCA_046260555.1). Lineage (GTDB taxonomy): Bacteria > Desulfobacterota > Desulfobulbia > Desulfobulbales > JAGXFP01 > JAGXFP01. Next base: position 296 of record JBHEOZ010000190.1, on the reverse strand, counting down.
AAGTTGTTCGAGAGAAGGCGCGTCTTCTTAAGGGTAATGTCGATGCCGTCAATATAACCGATTGCCAGACCGCCATTGTCAGGATGTCCAGTATCGGAGCCGGACTGATCCCCCTCTCCGAGGGGGTCGAGCCGGTAATTCAGATGACCTGCCGAGACCGGAACCGAATCGGCATGCAGAGCGATATCCTGGGGGCCGCCGCCCTGGGTCTCAAGAACCTGCTCTGCCTGACCGGCGATCACCAGAAATTCGGCAACCATCCCGGCGCCAAGGGGGTCTTCGACATGGACTCCATC
>JBHEOZ010000019.1:7311-14660 GCA_046260555.1 Desulfurivibrionaceae bacterium | reverse complement strand
CCGACCTTTATGGGCAACCCCCTGGCCTGCCGGGTCGCCTGCGAAAGTATCGATCTGCTCCTGGAGTCGCCCTGGCGGGAGAGGATCGCAACTATCGAAGAAAAGCTGTGGAGCGGCCTGGCCCCCTGCCGGCAGTTCGCCGCGGTCAAGGAGGTCAGGGTCCTCGGCGCGATCGGGGTGGTCGAACTCCATGAAGGGCCCGACCACCGCGCCCTCCAGCAGAAGCTGGTCGATAAACTGGTCTGGATCAGGCCCTTCGGCCGCCTGGTCTATATCATGCCCGCCTATAACATCAACCAAGACGATCTCGCGTTCCTGGTCGAAAAAATGGTCGAGACGGTCGGGGAGTTATAGGACTGCCGCCTGGCGGGTGTCAAACCCCGGTTTCCGGCTGGTTATCCAGCTTTAGACCCAAAGGCGTGATAGAGGATCTTCCCGTCTGGTGTCACCGGCGTGCCGGTGCAGCCGGCTCAATAAGCCCAGGAAAAAGTAAGTGAACCGAAGAGATGGTTCTTGTCTTCGGTCTCGAACTGTTTGGAGCGTATGACATAGGAATATGTGGTCCGGATCCTGCCGAAATCCATGGCCATGCCGGCCATCAGGTCCCCCACCAATACCTCGCGGTCCACGCTGTGACTGTCCCGGAAAGTGTTTCCGTCCAGAAAAATATCGTGCGCGACGACTCTTCCGTCCACGGCCGCAAAAATATGCCATCCTGTTAAAACCCGGCCGGGGACAAGCGCCGGAGTGCCATTGAAGGCGCTGTTGCTGGAGCAGCCGGCCCTGATCAGGCAGGATCCGAAATCTCGAGGGAGGTTCCAGCCATATCGGATTTCGGCGCCTGCATTGACATAGGCCTGGATATTCCCGACCCTGAATCCCATATGCGGGATCAAGTCATAGTTTAACCCCCACCGGGTTTCAGGGGGAGACAGCTGCCACTTTGATTCACTAATGATTTCAACTCCGATTTCATTTTTCAGCTGATGATCCCAACCCCCGGCTTTGTCAGCGTCCAGCAGATCATGGACGGCATCCTGGGTCTCCTCGCCAAAGGCCAGGGGGCCCACGACTCCCAGCTGTATCTCCCAGCTGCTTTTGCGATTTCCGATTTGATTATGAAAGCCGCTGGCAAGATAGAGGAATCCCGCGTAAGGACGGTCGTCGATAACCAGATCGGTCCGATCGGTGGCCGCCGGGGTAAAATGCATTTGCCCGACCGATACCGATACAGCTCGATGGCTGCTCGGGTCATTAACAAAAGGAAGGTTGTTGATAAGGGGGTAGCTCCAGTCAGGTAAATGGTCATTGCCGTTATCGGCAATACCGTATGGCGTGCTCCAGGTGAGTTTAATCCCATTGGAATAGTCACGGTCGGTGCCGGCGAAGGTGTCGTTTTCCCAGTATAAGGTGAAGGTGTCGAAGATCTTCTCCGCGTCTTCAGCCTCCGTGACATCATCCGTGGCAGATGACTCCTGAGGTGCAACAGTCATGATGAAGCCCACGCACAAGACGTACCGGAGAACTGATTTCAGGACATGGGACATCTTTTCTCCCAGGCTGGAATATTATTTTACCTTTTCCTTATTATCTCTCAAAAAGTCAGCAAAACCATAATTTAATTCGAAAATGTAATTCCTTGATTGCGAATTCCCCCATAACTATTGGAACTCATTGCCCTGATCGTACTCTGGGCTTGTCGAAGGTTCCTCAAACAAATTGGCCTTTTAAATATTGTAGTTAGGGGGCATGGGAGCATGCAAAAGCCAGAAACCGACTTGACCCCTCTTGCTGACCCCTTTTGGCCCTCTGCAAAAGCCGAAAATGGACGGACCGGTCTTCTATGGCAGAATAGAGCTTTGCCGGGTCGGCAATCTCCCCCGAACCTGATCCCCCTTTTCAGATCGCCCTCGCTCCCATAAATCTTCCTCAAAAGAATTACCGATCTCGTCTCAGGCGGGGGTTGCGGCTTTTTTCGCCGCGATCCCGGCCAGTCCGTTTTCTGCCTCCACCAACACCCGCCAGAGATTTTCGCTGTCGCCCAAGCCCACTTTGATCAGGTAATAGCAGATACTCAAAGTGGTGCGGGCCTTGAATAATTCGACCTGGGCTGGAAAATCCCTCTCCAGATCATTCGCTTGTTCCAGATACTCCCGCAGAAAAACCTCGCCATCGACCTTCTCGCGGACCTCGTCCCATTCGTAGAATTGATTGCGGAACTGCATGAGAAAGGTGCCCACATCGAAGGCCCTGGGCATGCAATAGGAGCTGTCGAAATCGATGGCGGCGATAAAGCAGCGGTTCGGATCGCTGTGATCTTTGTCGCCCACATAGATATTTTTCGGATGAAAATCGCCATGTCCCTGGACAAAGGTGTCTAACCGATTCCGGTACCAATCTTCCTCGGTGGCCAGGATCGTCTCCATGAGTTCCTGAGCCCGGCGGGTATGGGGATGATTGATTCGGTGGAAGGCGGAAAGATAGCGATCCAGACGGGCGAATTCGTCGTCAAGAAATTTCTCCGGCGGAGTCAGCCGCAACCGGGCGTTGTGGAGATGAGTCAGCCATTGGGCCGTCAATCTTAGATATTTCGGCGCCGTTTTCGGCCGGACTTCGAGGATGACCTCAAAGAGGGTCCTGCCGCCGATCCCCTGTTCGAAAATCGCGAGATTTTCCTTGTCCTTGCCGAGCGACAGCGGCAGCCGGAACCTTTTATCGCGATGAAAGATCTGCTCGGCCATCTGGGTCATGATTTGCTGGGTGGTGGCGGCGCTCTCCCAGGCCTGGGCGTTTTCGGGGGTCTTGATCACGATTCTCTCGCGTTTCTCCCTGGCCCCGTCGATCCCGATCGTTAGTTCGGTAACCTTGGTATTGGTGGTCCCCGCATGGGGAATCTCCTTTAAATAAGGCCGGCAGCGCCCGGCCCGGATCTCACCGGCCAGTTCGTCGATGCCGGTTACCGGATGGTCGAAGAGGGTGGGATAGACCCCGGCATAGCTGAAGGCGTGGGTGTCGGTACCGGCAATGGCGGTAAACCGGTGCCGGTGCCAGGCGGCCAGCCCCCGATAATTCTCGAGGACCGTATGGTTGGAGCTGAATATTTCGATGGCGTCGAGGGTCTCGCTGAGAAGCTCTTCCGGGACCGGAATGTTTTCCTTGCGGAAAGGATGGGCCCAGACCAGGGCAGCTTCCGGGAATTCCTCGCGGATCTCCGAAAGCGGGGTGCCCTTGGCCAGCGACCGCGTGGCGCCATAGACGAGGATATCTCCGATTTCCGGGGTGGCCACCTCCTGTCCGGACAGGATCAGATAGTAATCGGGAACCGCCAGTTTAGCCCGCAGGTCTTCGATCTCCTCGGCGGGCCAGAGATAATGGTGATCGGTCAGCACGGTGCCCTGGAGTCCGTTTTCAAAATTTTGGTGGATAAGATCCCCGGCTCTAACATGACTGCACCCGGAATGTTCCGAGGTATGGCAATGCATCTCCAATATCACCAGATTCTCCTCCAAATCGAAAAATTAAGACGATCCGTTTACGTCCAACTAAATATTTTAGCAAGTTTCATACCACGGTTTTGCGGCTGTAGGATTCCGGATCGGGTTAAAAATTTATCCCTGCCGCGAAAAAAAATCCGCTCCGGCAGGACATGTCCCGTACGGCAGGACATGCCCTGACAATAATCTCTGCACGTTGTTACTGGGAGTCGCCCTGAATGGTTGCAATACCATGGAAGGCATGGGAGATGACATCGAGCACGGCGCCGATGAACTAGAGGACGCTACCGATTGACGTTTTACTACGGCCGAAACCAAGTGTGAAGCAGGGTCAGGGTAAGCCGGAGCTCCGGTCTCGTCGTTCCTGAAACGGGAATCGAAGAGGGACAGGTCCAGCTCGTTGTCGACGATTGAGCTGTCTTGGTAGCCGGCCTGGGGTCGGTTAACTTGGTCCGACCCTACTGTGAGTATGGTGAGAAGTCGTGTCAGGCTAGTTTGATTTTGGATTCCGGCTTACTGCCTGTCGGAATGACTTTTGATGTTGCGCAGAGTTGCCGTTTGATGATGAAATCTCTTTGTACTTCTCTTTTACGATTGTTTTTAGTTGATCGTAAGCCGATGCCGAAATCACTTTGGACTTCTTCATGAGTTGCGCGTAAGCCGAGGCCGAAGCGTCTTGGGCTTTCTCTTTGGTAAGCTGCCTGAGATCCAAGTAGGTAAGTTCTTCCGAGTATATCGTCCATGCCGTGAAACCGATTGTGGCTAAAATAGTCAGAAGCAGGAGGGTCACAGTCCGCTTAAGCAACTTTCCGAGGCGTTGTTCGGGCAGCACTTGCTCGACGACGGTCTTGTCATATTCCTTCTGCTTATTCGCAAGATCGATTGCGTCAAGCCGCTGCGAGGCGCTGGCAATCTCGGCGGACGGCAGGTTTGTTCCAGAGCCTATGGAACCATTATTACCCGTATCCTGAAGCGCTTCGAGCAGCTGTTTTTTGTTTTTTTTACTTATGCCGGTGATCCCGGCCGCCCCACACATCTCGCGCAGTTCGGTATTGGTTTTCCCGGACAACTCCGCCAGGACGATTTCCCCGGCCAGGGATTCTCCTGTGAAGGCGGCCTTAAACTCTTCCGCCGTCTGGAAACGTTGAGCCGGGTCCTTGGCCAGGGCTTTCCTTACCACCTCGTCAAGGAAAGGCGGGGCCTGGCTGTTAAACTTGGAGACCAAGGGGGCCTCGGTAGCCATGACCTGGTGGATAATGCTGGTTATCGAGTCGCCGTTGAACGGTTTATCCCCGGTAATCAGGTGGTAGAGGATGCCCCCGGTCGAGTACAGATCCGAACGTTTGTCGACCGGTTGCCCGGAACATTGTTCCGGCGCCATGTAGGACGGGGTGCCTAACACATCGCCGAACTGGGTAAGGGTCGAGGATTCGATCCTGGCGATCCCGAAATCCATGACTTTAATCCGGCCGGTGTCAAGCACGAGAATGTTGCCCGGCTTGATATCGCGGTGGACCACCCCTTTGGCGTGGGAGTAAATAAGGGCGTCCAGGAGCTGGCTGATAATGTCGATTACGGTGTTGAGGGAGAATCTTTGCTTGCTGTCGAGGTATTCCTTGAGTTCCCGGCCATGCACATATTCCATGGCGATAAAGGCATTGTCGCCGTCTTCGTCGTAATCGTAAACGGTGACAATGCCGGGATGGGTCAAGCGCCCCGCCGCTTGCGCTTCACGTTTGAACCGGGCCAGCAGCGCCCGTCTCTCCTCTTTGTTGAGGGCGTCTTTACGAATGGTCTTGATGGCGACGGTTCGCTCGATGTTCGGGTCGAATCCCTTGTAGACAACTCCCATGGCTCCCTGGCCGATGATGGACTGGATGGCATATTTGCCCAGTTTTTTCAAATCACCCATGGTGAGCCGTCTCGAAAAGGAATGGTGGGTTGAACTTTTGAAATGCGTAAGCGGTGCATGGAATTTATGGCCAATGTCCTTAGAGAGAGATAAAAGAACGGGGGCATTTTAATGTTTTTCCCGGGACAAATCAAGCGATGCCGCGACATGCAAATTAGGCCGGCTGAGATAATGAACATTATTCATGACATCCCCCAAATAATTTATACAAGTTGAATGGCCGATACTTTATATTAAGACTCCTGTGGGGCAGAAACAGATGGGGCCTTTAAAGTATTAAATTTCTTAAGGAGGAGCGACGGTGAAAATCTGGACCTTGATGCTGAAAGAGAAGCCTGTGCATCGCTTTATTGTCCGCGAGGGAAAACCTGTAACCATCGGACGTACATCGGATTTCGATGTTGTACTTGATAATCAGAGTATTTCGCGAGACCACGCGGTAGTGGAACATGATAAAGGCCGCGACTACTTGACAGATAAAGGCAGTACAAACGGTACCTGGGTGAATGGTGAAAAAATTACCAAACGAACCCGGATCACGGATCAAGATGAGATAATGGTTGGGAAATTTTCCATGGTTGCCGGAGCGGTAGGGCTATTGGATATAGAAAAAATGGGCCAGTCCCTTCCTATGGATGACGATTTGTATACCATGTATGTAGCACAAAAGGAAAAATCCTCGCCGGATAAAAAGAAACCCGGTTTTTTTAAAAAATTATTTAAAAAATAGGGGCGGAAGGGGGACTTTGTTGGACTCCTGTTCTGCACAAACGGAGCCCCGACCCCTTATCCAACCGTAAAAAACGGACAACTTTTTCAACATTGCCGACCTGCTGTTGATCATTTTTGATATCTCTCCTCCGAAATATTCTTCCTGAAATTCGAAGATATTCCACTGGCACGGGAAGAGAAGGATCTTCAAATACCAGCTTTATACGTTCATGGAAAAGCTGGTTTCCTTGCAAACAGATATGATATTCTTTCTTAACTGCCTTCCCGGATCAGATTTTCCGGGGGCAACTTCCAACCCGCCTAATTCTCTCGCAGACGATCCTGCTTCGGCAAAATCGCCTGAGATTTTAAACACCCCGGCTAAAACGATTCATGCAACAAGGATTTCATCTTATGAAGATTTCACGAATAGAAACGGGAATCGGCGGTCTTGACGAAATTCTCGCCGGCGGCCTGCCCGCCAATCACACCTATCTGCTGATGGGCGGGCCGGGAACCGGCAAGACCACCATGGGGTTGCAGTTTCTCCTCGAAGGGGTCCGCCGGGGCGAAAGGGTGCTTTACATCACCCTGTTGCAGACCGAACTGGGCATCCGGGAAATGGCCGGCGTCCACGGCTGGGATCTGGACGGCATCGAGATCAAGGTCCTGATGTCAGAGGCGGACAAAGAGGCGGAGTTCGCCGAACAGACCCTGCTGCCCAGTTCGGAGATCCAGCTCGACGACGTCATGAACGCCATCGAACGGACGGTGGAGGAGTATCAGCCTGCGCGGCTGGTCTTCGACTCGATCGAACAGATCCGCCTGCTGGCCGGCGATCCGGTGATCTACCGGCGGAAGGTCCTGGCCAGCCAGCGCCTCTTGGCAAATCACAACGTCACCACCATCTTCGTCGAATCCTCCGAGCAGGCGCCCGAGTTCAAGACCCTGGCCCACGGGGTTATCGTTCTCGACACGGTTATCCCCCCTTTCGGCGAAATGCACCGCCGCGTTCTGGTGGAGAAAATGCGCGGGGTCGCCTTTTCCGGCGGCTATCATTCCTTCCGGATCAGGACCGGCGGGGTCGAAATCTATCCGCGCCTGCCCGATACCAAGGAAAAGACGAGCCCCGCCTGGAAGGAAGTGAAAAGCGGCATCGAATCACTCGATCGGATGCTCGGCGGCGGCCTGACCGGCGGCACCGCCTGCCTTGTGGCGGGGCAATCCGGGAC
>JBHEOZ010000019.1:0-7209 GCA_046260555.1 Desulfurivibrionaceae bacterium | reverse complement strand
AACCGCCTATATCCACGCCGCGGCCCGGCGGGGCGAGAAAGCGGCGGTCTTCCTGTTCGACGAACGGCAGGGAACCTATCTGCTGCGGGCCAAAAACCTGGGAATGGATCTGACCCCTTTCCTGGAAGATGGCACCGTAACGGTGGAGCAGATCAATATCGGCGATATCTCGGCCGGCGAACTGGCCCATAACCTCCGGCAGTTGGTCGAAAAGCAGGGGATAGGCATGGTGGTCCTCGACAGTTTGACCGGCTTCAGACAGACCCTGCCGGAAGAGCCGCAGTTGATGGCCCAGCTCCACGAGATCCTCGGTTATCTGGGGGAGCATGGGGTGTTGACCCTGTTGCTCGTCACCGAGCACGGCATGTTCGGTGTAACCAGCAGCGGGGACATAGACGTCAGTTACCTGACCGACAGCGTCATCCTGCTCAGGCGTTTCGAGGCCATGGGGCGGATGCGGCTGGCGGCGGCGGCGATCAAAAAACGGCACGGCGACCATGACAAGTATATCCGCGAACTTATGATCACCGCCGAGGGGGTCGTGGTCGGCGAGCCGTTGCGGGAATTCAGTGGCATCCTGACCGGCAGCCCCGTCTTTATCGGCGATACCGATAAGCTCATGGAGTAGACGATTGTGAGTAACGAACTTTCCATCCTGATCAGGATGGCGAACCGGGCCGATATCCGGGTCGTTTCCAGGCTTTTGGCGCAATACGAGCTGCCTTTCCGGGTATGTCCGGATTCCGGGGCGCTTGGCGCCGAAGCCGCCGCGGATCTCGGCGCCCTGCTTCTGGAAGAGGAGGTGCTGACCGGCGAGGTTCTCGAAAAGCTCGAAGCCGTCTTAGACGGTCAGCCCCTGTGGTCGGAGTTGCCGGTGGTCCTGCTGGTCAGAAGCACATATGGCCGGCGGTCGCAGAGAAAATCCCAATCTCTGTTCGACCGCCACCCCAATCTGACCATTATCGAACGGCCGGTTTCCTCCGCCTCCCTGATCTCCGTTCTGCGCTCGGCCCTGGAGGCGCGCCGACGCCAGTACCAGGTGCGCGATCTTCTCGGAGATCTGCGCCGGTCGAACCGGGAACTTGAGAAGCGGCTCCGGCAGAGCGCCGTCACCCGATTTACCGATATCATGCTGGTCTATCTCGATCCCGACTTCAACTTCGTCTGGGTCAATCCGCCCTATGCCGAAAATACCGGGATGCCGCCGGAGGAGCTGGTCGGCAAAAATCATTTCGACCTCTTTCCCGATCCCGACAACGAAGCTATTTTCAAAAAGGTGCGCGATAGCGGGGAGCCGGTTTTCTACAAGGATCATCCCTTTGAGTTTCCGGACCGGCCGGCAATGGGCGTCACCTATTGGGACTGGAGCCTGACTCCCGAAAAAGGCGAGGAGGGCAAGATCGAGGGATTGATCCTGTCCCTGCGCGAAACCACGCGGTACAAGAAGGCGCAACTGGCCCTGGAGGAAAGCGAAACCCGATTTCGTTCCATCGCCGAGATCAGCATCGATATCATCTTCCGGGTCGATCCCGAGGGCAGGATAACCTTTGTTTCGCCGGCGGTAGGCTCATGGGGATATGAGCCCGAAAAATTACTGCACCGCCATTTTTCGGAATTCATCACCGGGGAAGATCTGCCCATGGCCCAGGAAGCCTTGCAACGGGTATTCGGCGGCGAGCAGCTCAGTCTCATTGAGATGAAGATGCTCCGGGCCGACCGGCGCGAGGTTGAAATCGAGGTCGGCGCGTCGCCGGTTTTCAGGGAGGGCCGGGTGGTCGAAGTGCAGGGAATAGCCCGCGACATCGGCGAAAGAAAGCGGCTGGAGAAAAGAGTCGAAAGATCCAGACAGGAGCTGGAGGAGACCGTGGAAAGAAGGACCATGGAGCTGGAGGAGACCCATAAAAAGCTGCTGCACGCCGAAAAGCTCAGCGCCATCGGCAGGTTTTCCGCCTCCATCGCCCACGAGATCAACAACCCGCTCTTCGGAATCAGAAACGTTATCGCCGATCTCAAGCAAAACGAGGCTTTGCCCGAAGAGGAAGTCGAATTGGCCGAAATGGCCCTGGAGGAGTGCGATCGGATCAAGCGGCTGATCAAGGATCTCCAGGATTTCAACCGGCCCTCCAGCGGCGTGGTGGCGCCCCTCGATATTCACCAGGCGATCGATTCGGTCTTGAGTTTGACCCATAAAGCGTTGCAGAATAAAAACATCGAAGTGGCAAAGGATTATTCTCCTGATATGGTGGAGATTCAAGGTATTTACGATCAGCTGAAACAGGTAATCCTGAACCTGATCAACAACGCGGTCGATGCCATTCCCGAAAGCGGCGGCTGGATCGAAATTTCCACCGAGGTCCTTTTCGATAAGGTAATCGTGGTCGAGATCGCGGACAGCGGCGCCGGGATCGATTCCGAGGAAGCAAAACAGATTTTCGAGCCGTTTTTCAGCACCAAGGAGGCGGTCAAGGGCACCGGCCTGGGCCTGTCGGTCTGTTACGGGATCGTAACCAGGCACGGCGGCAATATCTTCTTTAAAAGCGAACCCGAGAACGGCAGCATCTTTACGGTAATCCTGCCGATAGAAGGACCACCCAATGAATGAAAAGACCGTTTTACTGGTGGATGACGAAAGGATAATCCTGGTATCCCTGAGCAGGCAGTTGCGGAAAAACGGCTATGAGGTCTACACCGCGGAAAGCGGCGAAGAGGGTTGTTTGATCCTCGACGAGCAGAAAATCGACCTGGTGGTCACCGACCTGAAAATGGCGGGGATCAGCGGCATCGGGGTGTTGGAATACGCCAAGAAAACCGACCCGGAAAGGCCGGTGCTTATCCTGACCGGCTACGGCAACATGGATTCGGCCATCGAGGCGATGCGGGCCGGCGGCGACGATTACCTGCTCAAGCCCTGCGGGGTGGACGAACTGATTCTGCGGATGGAGCAGGCCCTGGAAAAGGTCGAATTGAAACGGCGAATCAAGCTCTATGAAGATATCCTCCCCATCTGTTCGGTCTGCAAGAAGATCCGGGACGATAGCGGTGTGGAGCCCGGCCAGGGCGAATGGGTAGGGATCGAGACCTTTATGGGCCGGAAAGCCGGGGTTGCCTTTACCCATAGCTATTGCAACCAATGCTTTGGCGAGGCCCTTAAGGATATAGAGAAATATAAGGACGAAAACGGCAAGTGACCTTACTTGATGACTCTGAATATCACCGATCGCGCCGAACTTGACCGCTGGGAGCAGGACAATATTGCCGAGGCGGAGACCTGGGCTTTCCGCCGCAGGCCAGGTGATCTGCTCAGTGTTGGTTTTGCCAGCTCTTCCGCCTTCTCTTCCGTTTCTATGCTTTTCACTAATTCAATACTGTTTTTTTGATTTATTTTTCTGCCATAATAAAAAGCAAGGTGTAATCGGAATTGTGGGGGAAGGCGCGGTCCTGGTCAAGCAAAGACTTGACTGCCAATTTTTCGGTCTCCTTCCGGATGTGAAATCATTACCTGGCTGGAAGTCTAGATAGTGTCTGTCCGGAAATGAGGATTTTTGTCCGAGAACGAGAAGCAAGGATGTTGGAAAAGCGCAGCGTACTTGAGTACGTGAGCACTTTCCAACTCTGCGGCGACGAAGTTATCGGGCAAAAAGACCATTTCCGGACAGGCACGAGATAAGGTCCGGGGTTTCCCTCCATCGCCGATCCGGTTTAAACAACTCCCTGAATCAGGGCGCGCGCCTGGTAAAAACCAGCCAGGCCGCGACCACCGTGGATAAGGCAAACAAGAGGAGCAAGAGCAGTTGTCCGGTGATGTCGGCGACCCCGCCGCCTCTGACAAAGATATCCAGAAAAGCCTCCAGCCCCCAGCCGAGGGGCGAAATAACGCTTATTTTCTGCATGATTTCCGGCATGGCGTAAACCGGGACCATGACACCGCCGATGGCCGCCGCGGCCACCACCGAAATCGAGCCGAACATGGAAGCCTGTTCGTAGGTGCGGCAGAGAGTCCCCAGCAGTATGCCGTAGCCGGCGGCGGCGAGCGAGGCAGCGGCCACCACCAGCAGAGCCCCGCCCCACTCGGCCCCCACCCGGAACGGCTCGAGGCCGAGAACCGGCAACAGGAACCGGCCGAGCAGATAAATCAGCAAAAACTGGGTAAAACAGACCAGCATGAAGGCCATGACCTTGCCGGCCAGGATAACCGCATAGGCGACCGGCATGCTCCGCAAACGCATCAAGGTCTCTTCCTGGCGTTCCCTGATCAGGGAGCCGGCCATCGGCACCACAATGAAAAACATGCCGAACAAAGCCCAGGCCGGAACGTTATGCTGGGTCGGAGTAGGCACCACCGCCAAACCGGCGGTGGAGGCGGAAGCGGTCCGGACCGTCAGCAGCGGCTCGCTGGGTATGTCAATCTCCAGAGAGGGCGCCTCGACATAGTCGGCAAAATCACCGGCCGCCTTCTTCATCTCCCGCTCGATGAATTCGGGCAGCAGATCGGAGAGCGCCTTAATCCTGGCATCACCCTCGAATTCGAACAAAACCATGGTCAAACCGTTACGCAGCGAAGACCTGAAGCCGCCCATCACGGTCGGATCAAAATAGATCTCCAGTTCCGGTACCGGTTCCCTGCCCTCCTCCCCGGCATCCTTCAGCAAGGATGCCCTTATTCCGGCCTGAACCCGGCGGAGGAGACGGGCGGTCGTCCCCTCCCTGACGATAATGCAGGCCTGATAATCACCATCTGCCACCAGGTTCATCGCCTTGCTTCGGCTGATTCTTTCGCCGTCGATGACGGTTACCATCTCCAACCCGGCCAGGCGTTCGTTGAGTAATCTCCCCAACTCATCCCGGTCCCGGTCGACCAGAATAACCCGGGCCGAGGTCTCGCCCATTAACCTGTAGACGTTATCCTGAACCAGGGTAATGATCACCACCAGGACGGCGGGCATCACGAAGAGCAACAGCAGTCCGGCCCGGTCCCGCCAGAGCAGCAGAGCATCCTTGCGCAGGGTTACGAAAAGTTTCCCGATCATCGGCGCTAGTGTCCTGTCAAGAGTGAAATAACGCAATATTGCGCAGTTGTTTGGCGTGACCTGCAAGGCGCGACTGATTGAAGGCACAACCCAGCAGGCGCGTCAAACAGCAAGTAATATGCGTCAGCTGAGCCTTGACAGGACATCAGTCCCGCAACTCACGGCCGGTCAGGGCAAAGAACATCTCCTGCAGACCGGCATGGCCGCCTTTTTTGATAAGTTCCGCCGGCTTCCCCCGGACCAGGACCCGGCCGTCATCCATGACCGCCACCTCCGAACAGAGCCGCTCCGCCTCTTCCATGTAGTGGGTGGTATAGACCATGGTCGTGCCCTCTTTATTGAGGTCGAGCAGCCGGGCAAGAATCATGTCCCGGGACTGGGCGTCGATCCCCACCGTCGGTTCGTCGAGAAAGAGCAGTTTCGGCCGGTGCAGGATGCCGACCGCCAGATTGATCCGCCGCTTCATGCCGCCCGAATAGGCATGAACCCGTTGATCGGCTTTAGGGCGCAGACCGACGAAATCAAGACACTCCTCGACCCGGGCGCGCAAGGCGCTGCCCCGCAAACCGTAGAGCCTGCCGAAATAGCGAAGATTCTCGCGGCCGGTAAGCTGCCGGTAGAGGGCGATCTCCTGGGGAACCAGGCCGATCATCGCCTTAACTTCTCCGGCCCGGCGCCGGGTATCGCGGTTGAAGATCGTCACCGTCCCTTGACTGGGCCTGAGCAGGGTGCTCATAATCGAAATCGCCGTGGTCTTGCCGGCCCCGTTCGGCCCCAGCAAACCGAAAATATCGCCCGCGCCGATTTCGACACTGAAACCGTCCAGGGCCGGCTTCTCGCCGTCCCGGTAAATTTTGACCAGCCTCGAAGCCTCAAGGGCCAAGGGGCGGGCGTTATTATTCCCCGTCACTTCCAAGCCTCTTGTTGCTCCTGGCGAATTTGATGAAATCGAAAAAGTTGGCGATAAAGCGCCGCCAGCTGTCCGGCGACTTCCACAGCATGGCGACATAGCCGAGGATAACCTTGGGCCGCTGGTAGTGGCTCTTGTAGTAAAGGATGAAAAGCTCCTCCAGGCGCTCCCGGCTCATGCCGTGGGGAATGAAGCGGAAGCTCATGCAGTCCATCTTTTCCCACTCCTCCTCGAACTCGCCGAGTTCATGGATATTTTGGTAAATCGGCGAGCCCGGAAAGGGGGTGAACTTGGCCAGGTTGAAATCGTCGATCGGCAGGGAGAACACGTAGTCCATGCTCTTCCGGATACTGCTCTCGGTTTCGCCGGGCAGCCCCATCATCAACAGCCCCTTGACCCTGATCCCGGCCTTCTTGATCAGCCGGATCTTCTCGGCCAGCATGTCGAGATCGGCATTCTGGCGGTGCTGGGCGAGAAGATCGGGATCGCCGGTCTCGATGCCGAGACTGATCATCCAGCAGCCCGCCTTTTTCATCAACTTCAAGAGGTCGAAATCGATATGCTCGGCCCGAACCGCGCAGTTAAAGGTCATGCCCAGGGGCTGTTCGATCATCATCGTGGTGAAATCGACCACCCTTTCACGGTTAAAGGTGAACTGGTCGTCATAGAAATTTATATGGCGGATCCCGAATCTCTCCTTCAGATAACGCAGATGGCCGTAGAGATACTCGGCGGAATTGTAGCGGAAATTGCGCCGGAATACCGAGCGGTCGCAATAGCTGCACGCATAGGGGCAGCCCCGGCTGGAGATGCAGGAGGTATTGGGCGCCTTCGGGTAATTGAAGATCGGCAGCATATAGGCGTCCGGGTAGCCCGCCAGTTTCTCGTAGGCCGGAAAAGGCAGGGAATCAAGCTCAAGACGAGTCTGGCGGTAGCCGTTATAGACGACCCCCGCCGGTTTGGAGTTGCCGGCCCGAAGCAGTTCGGTCAGGGTCTCCTCCCCCTCGCCGACCACGACGAAATCAACCACGGGAAAGTCTTCCAGAACCTTCTCCTGCATGGCGGAAACATGGACGCCGCCGAACACGGTCCGCACCCCGGCCAGTTCAGCCTTGACCATCTCGGCGATCCTGACCCCGTCGAGAAAACTCGAGGTAGTGCAGCTGAAGCCGGCAAAGGCGGGGCGCTTCTCCCTTATATAGTCGAGGATCAGCGCGTCGGAATCGGGATGGGCGTAGCAGTCGATAATATCGGCGGAAAAGCCCTCCCGCT
>JBHEOZ010000189.1:0-4025 GCA_046260555.1 Desulfurivibrionaceae bacterium | reverse complement strand
CCGGCGGCTCTTGGCCTGCATTTCGTCGCTGATCCTCTGGGCCGACAGGATAGCGCTCTGGAAGGCCTGCTCCTTGTTGCGGAAATTGGCCAACTCCTTGTTCATGGTTTCGACTTTTTCAAGAAGCTGTTTGTTTTCCAGAGTTACGACCAGGAATTCTTCCGCGACTGTCTCCAGGAATTTATCGACCTCGTCCATGTCGAAGCCGCGCATCCGGGTATGGAATTGTTTGGCTTGAATATCTTGCGGGGTAATCGTCATGTGCTTTCTGCTCCTGTTTGTGATGGCGTCGACATGGGGTCATCCTCCGATAGAGCGCGCGATCTGCTGCAGGGTGGGCACGATAAAGCTTCGCAGAAACATAATGGCGATAATCAGGATCATCGGCGAAAAATCGATAGCGCCGCCGATCATCGGGACCACCCTTCTGATTTGGGCCAGCAGGGGTTCGGTGACCTCATAGACAAAGCGGACAATGGGATTATAGGGATCGGCGTTGACCCATGAGATAACGGCCCGGCCGATTACGATCCAGATATAGGCGCTTAAAACCAGATCCAGCAGGGTGGCCAAGGCGCTTAGAAAATTACTGATCACGAACATGGTTATGAAAGTCTCCCGATTACTGATTATGACGGCGGCACAAAAAAATGCCCTGAAGGCATGTCGCCGATCTACCCCCGGCTAAGCAGGTCCTGGCTTTTTGCGAAATCGACCGTAAGTAATAATTCTTTACATATTAATCTATCAAAAAAACAACATCTTAGGCAATAAAACAATTTCGGGAGGATATCCCGCCGGGAATTGTCCGGTCGGAGAGCTGAAGTCCGGCTCCGCCGCGGCCGCCCCCAACAGCTATGCCACCTTGCTGCCGGCCGCGGCGGAGCCGGTGACCGTGGTGAGAACCAGGTTGTCGCCGTCTCTGGCGGCCAAGACCATGCCCTGGGAGGTGACCCCCATCAGCTTGGTCGGCTTCAGGTTGGCGACGATTATCACCTTTTTGCCGACTAACTCCTCCGGCTGGTAGAACTCGGCGATTCCCGCGACGATGGTCCGCTCTTCCGGGGCGTTGACGGTGAGCTTGAGAAGGCGGTCCGATTTCTTGATCGCTTCGGCACTGGTTATCTCTCCGACCCGGAGATCGACCTCCTTGAAGCACTCAAAGCCGATCAACCCCTCGGGCATCCCCGCCTCCCGGCGACCCGGTTTGGCTGCCTTTTTGGGGGGAGGCGCCGCCCGGTTCCCGGCCGGGGCCGGTGTCGCGGTCTTCTTTTTAAGACGGGGGAACAAGGTCTCGCCCGGGGTTATCGATGAGGCCGGGACCAGGAGGCCCCATCGCCCCTGACTGTCGAGGTTCGGCGGGGAAGCCTCGCCCAGGGCGGTCCTCATCCTGGTCGCGGTAGCCGGCATGATGGGGTGCAGGGTCAGGGTAATCAGCCGCAAGGTCTCCAGCAGGGTGTAGAGCACGGTATCGAGCCGTTCCCGGTTGACCGGATCCTTGGCCAGTTCCCAGGGGGCATTGGTGACGATATAGCGATTGGCCATGCCGATCACCTTCCAGATTTTCTGGAGGGCCCGGTTGAAGGTAAAAGCCTCCATCTGCTGCCGGTATTCGGTGACCATGGTGATGGCGGCTTCGGCCAGTTCCCGGTCACTGCCCTGCATCGCGCCCTGGTTCGGCACCTTGCTGTCACGGAAATTTTTGACCATGGTCAGGGAGCGGCTGACCAGATTGCCGAGGTCGTTGGCCAGATCGGCGTTGTGCCGGTTGATCAGGGCATCGTAGCTGAAAGAGGAGTCCAGGCCGAAGGACATCTCCCGCAGGAGAAAGTAGCGGACCGAGTCGGCCCCGCATTCGTTGATCAGATCGGCCGGCCGGATTACGTTGCCGATCGACTTGGACATCTTGGTTTCATTGACGTTCCAGTAGCCGTGGACGTGCAGTTTCCGGTAAGGCTCAAGGCCCAGGGACTTCAGCATGGTCGGCCAGTAGATCGCGTGGGGTTTGAGGATGTCCTTGGCGATCAGATGTTCGGCCCCCTGCCAGTAGCGCGCGAAATCGGGGCCGTCGGGGTAGCCGATCCCGGTCAGGTAGTTGATCAGGGCGTCGAACCAGACGTAGGTGACGAACTTGTCGTCGAAGGGCAGCGGAATGCCCCAGGTCAGGCGGCTGGTCGGTCTTGAAATGCAGAGGTCTTCCAGTGGTTCCTTGAGGAAGGAGAGGACCTCGTTGCGGTAGCGCTCCGGCTGGATGAAGTCGGGATGTTGTTCGATGTGGCCGATCAGCCATTCCTGGTACTTCGACATCCGGAAGAAGTAATTCTGCTCGGAGATCGATTCCGGCGGGGTCAAGTGGTCGGGGCAGTTGCCGTCAACCAGTTCCTTTTCGGTGAGGAAGCGTTCGCAGCCCTTGCAGTAAAGGCCCGAGTATTCGCTGAAGTATATGTCGCCACGGTCGTGGACCTTCCGGAGGATGTCCTGGACTGTTTTGATATGGGCCGCGTCGGTGGTGCGGATGAAGTTGTCCGCTTCGATGTGCAGGGGCGGCCAGGCCTCCCGGAACATCAGGCTGATCCGGTCCACGTATTCCTTGGGGGTTTCGTTCGCTCGGGCCGCCGCCTCGGCGATCTTGTCGCCGTGTTCGTCGGTGCCGGTCTGAAAGCGCACCTCGTTGCCGGCTATCTTCTGAAAACGGCTGACGGTATCGGCGATAATGGTCGAGTAGGCGTGGCCGAGATGCGGTTGGGCGTTGACGTAGAAAATCGGGGTGGTTATGTAGAAACTCATGATCACTCTTCCTGGGATTCTCCGGTCGGTTGCCTGGGGCCCCGCCGGGATTCCCTTCCGGTTCCGGCGGGCGCTTTCCGGGATTTATATTGACGGCCCTTGTTCTTCTGCTTTTTCGGCGGCGTCGGTCTGTTCTGATTCTGCTCCCTGGCCGGTTCCGCTCCCTTCATGGCCAGCCATTCTTCCTTGGTGATGACCTGTTTCTGATCGGGATTGCCAAGGGGCATGATGGTTACTTCTTCTTTCAGGATATTGCTTTGCATGACCTTGTAATCGACGCCGTCCGAGCTGAAGGTCTTGCCCGGTCTCGGCATGCCCTTGCGGAGTTTGTGATAGGTCTTGTACTCATAGGTGAGGCAGCAGAGAAGCCGGTTGCATACCCCGGAAATCTTGGCGGGGTTCAGGGGCAGGTTCTGCTCCTTGGCCATTTTGATCGAGACCGGCGCGAAATCCTGCAGAAAAGAGGAACAGCATAATTCGCGGCCGCAGCCGCCCAGGCCGCCGACCATTTTTGTTTCGTGGCGCACCCCGATCTGGCGAATCTCGACCCTGGTCCGGAACTCCTGGACCAGATCCTTGACCAGTTCCCGGAAATCGACCCGGTTTTCGGCGGTGAAATAGAAGATGATCTTGCTGCCGTTGAAGAGTCTTTCCACCCTGGTCAGCTTCATGGCCAGCCGGTGCTTTTCGATATGCTTCCGGCAGATGGCGAAGGCCTCGGTTTCCCTTTCCATCAATCTTTCGATCTTGGGCTGCTCGTCGCGATTGGCCCTTCTGACGATCAGATAGCTGGCCTTCTGGGCGGCCTCGTTGCCGGGAATGTCCAGTTGGGGGCCGATCCCGGTTACCCTAGCCGGCTCAAGGCCGTGGTCGGTCTGGATCATTACAGATTCGTTCCGCTCAAGGTCGGCGATCCGCGAGGTAGCCGAGACCGCGGGCAGATTGGTCCTGAACCGCACGTAATAAAAATTATCCAGAAGCGGCGCCGGCTTGTTGTCCTGGGCGCCGGGGTCTCCGCCGGCGTCGTCGAGCTTTTCAGTATCGTTGGGAGCGTTATCCTGCAAGATTTTCCTCAATTAATTATAAGTTCCCGCCCGCCCTGGGCGAGGCTAAATCAATCTCTTATGATAACAGGAGCGGTTGTTTAAAGCAATCCAAAGAAGAGGTCTTCGCAGACCAGGGACTTGTTGCAGTTGCGGGCCAGTTGGCGGCGGGCCCGGTCGAACAGTTCGAGGCGG
>JBHEOZ010000188.1:416-4049 GCA_046260555.1 Desulfurivibrionaceae bacterium | reverse complement strand
GCCAATACAGTGATGTGCCATACCAGTCGGTCCTGGTCGACAACGCCGCATACCAGCTGGTTATCAACCCGACGATGTTCAACGGGGTGGTGCTGCTGGAGAACATGATGGGCGATATCCTGACCGACCAGGCCGGCGGGGTGATCGGATCGCTGGGGTTGATGCCCTCCGCCTGTATCGGTCCCGACAAGAGCTATGTCGAACCCGCCCACGGTTCGGCCCCCGATATTGCCGGCCAAAACATCGCCAACCCCTATTCGATGATAGGCAGTGTCGCCCTGATGTTCGATAAATGCCTCGCTTCACCCGTCGAGGCCGGGGAGATCTGGACGGCTCTTTTCGCTGTTTTCGAAAGGGGTTATACAACCAGTGAACTGGGCGGCGGTTATGATGCCGACAAGGTCCTCTCAACCAGCGCTTTCGGCGATATGGTGGTCGAAATTATCCAGGGGAAAATAGGAAAAATCACAAAATAATATGAAAGTGATTCTTGCCGAAAATGCCGGATTCTGCATGGGAGTGAGGCGCGCGGTTGAAACTACCCTGGACATGGTCCGGAAGAACGATAAGATCGCCACCTTCGGCCCCCTGATCCATAATCCCCAGGTCCTCGGTCTCCTGGAAGAGAGGGGGGTGGAGATCCTTCAGGAAATTCCCGACCACCGCGACGGCACCATTATTATCCGGGCCCATGGCGTACCGCCGGAAAGCAAGGAGAAATTGCGAAGTACCGGGGCCAGGGTCCATGACGCCACCTGTCCCCGGGTTTTAAAGGTCCAGGCCATTATCCGTAAGCACCAGAAGGACGGATACGCCACCGTCATAATAGGCGACCGGAATCATGCCGAGGTCGACGGTCTTCTCGGCTTTGCCGGGGCAACCGGCCAGGTGGTCAGCAACGAGGACGAGGCCCGCTCCATCGCGCTTTCTTCCCCCTATATCATTGTCAGCCAGACCACCCAGGACGATAAATCGTTTTCCTTGTTGAGCGCGCTTATCCTTGAGCGTTTCCCGGGCGGGAAGGTGTTTAATACGATCTGCGATTCGACCCATAAGAGGCAGGCCGCCGTACTTGACCTTTGCGACCGGGTCGAGGCGATGGTCGTGGTCGGCGGGCGCAGCAGCGCCAATACCAGAAGACTGGCCGAACTCGTCGAGAAAAAGGGCTGCCCGGTCCATCTGGTCGAGACCGAGGAAGAACTTGACCCCGAGTTATTCGAACAATATGCCTGCGTCGGAGTGACCGCCGGGGCCTCTACCCCCTCCTGGCTGATCAACAGGGTCATCCAGTTTCTGGAGTCGGTTCCCGGCCGCGATGAAAGCCGGTTCGGCAGTATGCTCGGCCGGTTGATTGTTTATCTGATGGCTTCCAACCTCTATGTCAGTGTCGGCGGCGGTCTCCTGGCTTGCGCGGTTGCCTTGTTGCTGGGCGAAACGGTGGGGTTTACGACTTTTATGCTGGTTGCCGCCTATCTGTTCTCCATGCATAATCTCAATCGTTTTATCGGTTCGGAAACCGGCCGTTTCTCCGATCCCGTCCGGGAAAAATTCCGGCATAAATTCCGGCGGCCGATTCTCGGTCTGTCCTGGGCGGCCCTGCTGGTCTCCCTGTTTATCGCCTATGCCTATGAAGATTTCTCTTTTCCGATCCTGGCCGTAATGAGTGTGTTGGGAGTTCTGTACAGCGTCAGGTTCATTCCCAAGGGGTTATCGTCTTTTATCAAGGTACGGCGCTTGAAAGAGATTCCCGGCTCAAAGACTTTTTTTGTCGCCATGGCCTGGGTTTTTGTGATAATTGTCGTGCCATACGGCGGGACCGGCAAGGGACTTACCGCAGGTACGGTCGGCGCTTTTCTGTTCGTGCTTCTCCTGGTTTATGTGCGTAGCGCCCTCTATGATGTCTTTGAGGTTCAGGGTGACCGGATTGCCGGCAAGGAGACTCTGCCGGTCTGCATCGGCCAGGCCAAGACCATGCGATTACTCTATGGAATGATCGTCATTCTGGCCCTGCTCCCGGTGGGGGGAGTGCTGTCCCGATTATTGCCCCTGCTCTGGCTGGGATTATTGCCGGTCTCCTTTTATCTTTTTATGGTGGCCTCCATGTACGATAAAGGCAGGATTTCCTACAGTCCGAAATTGGAGTTCGCGGTCGATTCAGTCTTTCCGCTTATTGCCGGACTGACCTTTCTGGTGAATTTATTTTGATTTTTCGTGGAGATAACAATGTTCGGTTGGTTTAAAAATAAAAAGGAAGAACAAGCCGCGCCGGAGGATTCCGAAGCGTCCGTTGACCTGGAGTCCGGCGACAATGACGACAGCAAACCGCTTCTTGACGGCCTGGCCCGGACCAGGTCTTCGTTTATGGAGAGGGTTGAGTCTCTCTTTCTGGGCAGGAAGGAAGTCGATAACGATCTGCTCGAGGATCTGGAGGAGGTTTTGATCACCGCCGACCTAGGAGTCGGCACCGCCCAGGAACTGCTGGAATCAGCGAGAAGTATGGCGGCTCGCAATGAACTGGCGGATCCGGCGGCTTTGAAGAAAATTCTCAAGGAAAAAATTATTGAATATCTGGAGGCTTCCGGGGCGGGGCAGGAGTTGCGGATGCCCGATTCCGGCCCTCTGGTCATCATGGTCCTGGGCGTCAACGGGGTCGGGAAAACCACCAGTATCGGCAAGCTTGCCAACAAGTTTCGCAAGGCCGGCCGGAAGGTCGTGCTGGTGGCGGCAGATACCTTCCGGGCCGCCGCGGCCGAACAGCTGGGGATCTGGGGCGAGCGGATCGGGGTCGAGGTGGTGGCCCGCGAGGCCGGGGCCGATCCTTCTTCGGTGATCTATGATGCCCTGGATTCGGTCAGGGGCAGGCAAAGCGATGTGATAATCGTTGATACCGCCGGCCGCATGCATACCCAGGTCAATCTGGTCGAGGAGCTCAAGAAGATCAAGAGGGTGATGGCTAAAAAAATCCCCGGCGCGCCCCATGAGATCCTGCTGGTTATCGATGCCACCACCGGTCAAAACGCCGTCTCCCAAGCCCGGCTTTTCAATGAAGCAGTTGATATTACCGGGCTGGTGCTGACCAAACTTGACGGCACCTCCAAGGGCGGCATCGTCGTCAATATCGCCCGGGAGTTCAAGATCCCGATCAGATTTATCGGAGTAGGGGAGCAGCTCGATGATTTGCGCGATTTCGAGCCGCGGGAATTTGTGGAGGCTCTTTTCGGCAATAGTTGATGGGTAACCGTTCAGCAGCAGCACATCTTCGGACGATCGGCCCGGCTTACGTACACGAGGTACGCGGTGCCGGTCCGCTTGTCCAAATCTGTACCACTGCTGAACGGTTACAGTCCGGCGGTTGTGGTACTTTGGCGACCGCCCCGGTGAACGGTTACGATTTTTCGGCAAAAATTATCATCTTTTCTTGCTTTGCTCAAGGCTCTTTTGGTAGCGCTCGTGCCATTCGATCAGCTCGGCGTACGGCAAGGCCTTACTGAAGTAAAATCCCTGCAGGAAATCACAACCAAGTCTTTTTAATAAAACGTAGGTGTCGCGGTTTTCTACTCCTTCAGCCACTACCAGTCGGCCAATATTGTGGGCCAGATCGATTGTCGATTTTACGATAATGGCACTGTCTTC
>JBHEOZ010000188.1:0-327 GCA_046260555.1 Desulfurivibrionaceae bacterium | reverse complement strand
ATCTCCCGGGCCGGAAATTTGCGGAGATAAGCCAGTGATGAATAGCCCGTGCCGAAGTCGTCAATAGACATGTTGACTCCGGTCCTTTTCAGTTCCATGACAACCTTGTTTACCCGGGCAGGATCGACCATCAGTCCGCTTTCGGTTATTTCAAGAGTGAGCCGGTTAGGGGCTAATTGCCATTTCTCCATGATTTTTTTCAGTTCAGCCGGGAATTCATAGTCGTGGAGATTATTTATTGACAGATTAACCGAAATATTGATGTCAAAACCTGACCGCAACAATTCTTTATGGTGTTTCAGGGCGGTATTAAGCACCCAGATTGCC
>JBHEOZ010000187.1:0-4053 GCA_046260555.1 Desulfurivibrionaceae bacterium | reverse complement strand
TTTTATTCGAAGAGCACCGAGGACTTCGACAACATCATCCTGGCGGCGGTGAACCTGGATCCCCACAACATTCAGGAAGGCTGGCTGGAGGTGCCGCTGGAGCTTTACGGCATCGGCGAACACGAGGTTTTTCAGGTCCACGACCTGATCTTCGACAATCGCTATCTGTGGCAGGGCAGCAAGAATTATGTGCGGCTCGACCCCGCCCGGAGCCCGGCCCAGATTTTCCTGCTCAGGCGACGGCTGCGGACCGAACACGATTTTGACTATTTCATGTGAAAAAGGACTTTTATGCCCAGCGCCAAAAAAGACCCTCTCTGGTACAAGGATGCGATCATCTATGAATTGCCGGTCAAGGCCTTCAAGGACAGTAACGACGACGGCACCGGCGATTTCCGGGGCCTGATCGAAAAACTCGATTATATCGAGCAGCTCGGAGTCACCGCCATCTGGCTCCTGCCTTTTTATCCATCGCCTTTCCGGGACGACGGCTACGATTTTGCCAACTACCGGGGCATCCATCCATCCTACGGAACCCTGCGCGATTTCCGGACTTTCGTCCGGGAAGCGCATCGCCGCAACATCCGGGTGATCACCGAACTGGTAATCAATCACACCTCCGATCAGCATCCCTGGTTCCAGGCGGCCAGAAGAGCCAAGGCCAACTCCGCCCGCCGCAAATATTACGTCTGGAACAAAGACAACACCAGATTCCCGGAAACCCGGATCATCTTCACCGATACCGAATCATCGAACTGGTCCTGGGATGCCGAGGCCAAGGCCTATTACTGGCACCGTTTCTTTTCCCATCAGCCCGATCTGAATCACAATAATCCCCAGGTGGTCAAGGCGATTCTGAAGATCATGCGCTACTGGCTGGACATGGGCATCGACGGCCTGCGGCTCGACGCGGTTCCCTATCTCTGCGTCAGGGACGACACCAACAACGAAAATCTGCCGGAAACCCATGACGTCCTCAAGCAGTTCCGTAAACACCTGGACCAGCATTACACCGACCGGATGTTCATCGCCGAGGCCAATCAATGGCCGGAAGACGTTCTCCCCTATTTCGGCGACAACGACGAGTGCCACATGGCCTATCATTTTCCGCTGATGCCGCGGATGTTCATGGCCCTGCGCCAGGAGGACCGGCACCCGATCACCGACATTATCGACCGCACTCCGGCCATCCCCAAACAATGTCAATGGGCGATCTTCCTGCGCAATCACGATGAACTGACCCTGGAAATGGTCACCGACGCCGAACGGGATTATATGTACCAGGAATACGCCAGGGACAGCAGAATGCGCCTTAATGTCGGGATCCGCCGGCGCCTGGGTCCCCTGGTCGACAACAGCCGCCGGCGCATGGAACTGCTGAACTCCCTCCTCCTTTCCATGCCGGGAACGCCGGTGATCTATTACGGCGATGAGCTGGGCATGGGCGACAATATCTATCTCGGCGACCGGGACGGGGTCCGCACCCCCATGCAGTGGAACCTGGACCGTAATGCCGGGTTTTCCCGGGCCGATCCGGCCCGGCTCTATCTGCCGGTGATCATGGACCCGGTCTACGGCTATCAGGGGCTGAATGTCGAGGCCCAGGAGCGCGATCCCTCCTCGATGCTGCAGTTCATGCGGCGGATGATCGCCCTGCGCAAGCAGCACAAGGCCTTCGGCCGGGGCAGCTTCGAATTTTTCCGGCCCGACAATCGGACCATTCTCGTCTATACCCGCCGTTACAAAGGGGAAATCATCCTGGTCATCGCCAATCTCTCCCGCTTCGTGCAGCCGGCCGAACTGGATCTTTCCGAATTCAACGGCCGCATTCCCGTGGAGATGATCGGCCGGACCGAATTCCCGCCGATCGGCGACCTGCCCTATTTCATCACCCTGGGTCCCCACAGCTTCTACTGGTTCAAACTCGAACCGCCGGCCGAACCGATCAAAGCGGGGCGGGCGGTCGCCGCCTCCCGGCCGCAACTGCCGCTACTCAATCTGGAAGATAAATGGAATACTCTCCTGCAGCAGGAATATCTCTTCTCCCTGGCCAACGACATCCTGCCGCCGTTTCTCGCCGAGCAGCGCTGGTACCGGGGCAAGGCCATGGATCTCACCACCAGCCGGCTGATCGACTGGTGCAAGCTCGGCGCCTCCTTCTATCTAACCTTTCTCAAGGTCCAGTACGACACGGGTGAAGAGGAGACCTATGTCCTGCCCATGAAGATCGCCGAAGGCGGCCCGGCCCGGAGCCTGGCCGAGGAATTTCCCGACAGCGTGATCGCCGCCCTGAAAACCCGGCGCGGCGACGCAATCCTCTATGACGCCCTGATGGACCGGGCTTCCTGCGACATTTTCTTTAGCGCCATCGGCGACGGCCGCAGCTTTCGCAGCGCCAGGGCCGGCAGCCTCCGGGCTCGGCCGACCGCGTTATTCGAAGAGATAACCGGATCGGACACCCCCTGCGCCACGGTACGCAAACTGGCGGTCGAACAGAGCAACACCTCGATCATCATCGGGGAATCCTTCATTCTCAAATTCTATCGCAAACTCGAAGAGGGCAAAAATCCGGATGTGGAGATGGGCCTGTTCCTCACCGAGAAGAGCCGCTTCACCGGGATTGCCCGGGTAGCCGGCACCATTGTCTACCACGACGAATCCGGGGCTGAATCGACGGTGGCCATGCTCCAGGAATATATCGCCAATCAGGGGGACGGCTGGTCCTATACCCTGGCGAAACTCGATCAATATTTCCGGAGGGCCGCGGCGCGCCAGGCTCGGGGCGAGGAGGCGCCGCTCAGTGAACTGCCGCTCATGGAACTGGCCGACCGGCAACCGCCGGTGGTGATCTCCGAAATAACCGGGGCCTACATGGAGTCGGTCAGAATCCTGGGCCGGCGCACCGCCGAGTTTCACCTGGCCCTGGCCGGAGACAAGAAAAATCCTGATTTCAAACCGGAAAAGTCCAGCCGGATCTACACCGAACAGCTTTCCGAAACCCTCTCCAGGGAAATCCAGGGATCCCTGGCCCTGCTGGCCGCGAAAATCCCGGAACTGCCCGACGCCGTCCACAGGCAGGCTGATCGGGTGCTGCTCCAGGGCCCTGCGCTGCTCGGCCGCATCGGCGATCTGGCCGGCATCGGCGAAGATCTCGGCCAGCTGATCCGGCACCATGGCGATTACCATCTCGGTCAGGTATTACGCACCAGCGACAATGACTTCATCCTCCTGGACTTCGAAGGCGAGCCCCTGCGCCCCCTGGCTGACCGGCGCCGCAAGGGCTCGCCCCTGAAGGACGTGGCCGGCATGATCCGCTCCTTCCACTACGCGATCCACAGCGATCTGCCGGCCGGCGCCGAGGGAGACGGGGAAGGTCCGCCGCTGCCGGGCTGGCGCCGGGCCTGGTATGAGTCGATGAGCGCCGTATTTGTCCGGGAATACTTCGCTACCGCCGGCGAGGCCCCCTTCCTGCCCGCCGCCGGCGCCGGCCTGGTCCTGGAAGCCTTCCTCCTGGAAAAAGTTTTCTACGAACTGAAGTACGAACTGAACAACCGGCCGGACTGGGTGCATATTCCCCTGGCCGGCATCCTCGATATCATCGACAGACAAAAGTCCGGCAGGTGAATAAAATGAAAAAAGAGCATCGGCTAATCTCCGACTACGATCTCCATCTGCTCTCCCAGGGGACCCACTACCGCTCCTGGGAAAAACTGGGGGCGCACATCATCGCCACCGAAGACGGCCCGGCCACCCATTTCGCCCTCTGGGCCCCGAATGCCGAAAGAGTCTCGGTGATCGGCGACTTCAACGGCTGGGATGGTGCCGCCCATCCGATGGAGAGAATCGGCGAATCCGGATACTGGCAAAACCTGGTGCCGAAGCTGGACCGGGGCGCCCTTTATAAATATGAGATCACCTCCAGACACAATAACTTCCGGACCGAGAAGACCGACCCCTTTGCCTTCTTCAGCGAAATACGGCCCGCCACCGCCTCGATCGTCTGGGATCTCGGCGGCTATGAATGGGGGGACCGGGAGTGGCTGGCCTCCCGAC
>JBHEOZ010000186.1:3815-4068 GCA_046260555.1 Desulfurivibrionaceae bacterium | reverse complement strand
GATTACAGCCAAAGGAGAAATTATCATGCCGTATGTCAACATCCGGGTAGCCGGCAAACTGGACACCAGGCAAAAGGAAGAAATCTGTGCGGGGGTGACCGAGGTTATCGCCAGGGTCGCCGCCAAACCGCCCGAATCGATCCTGATCTTTATCGATGAATGCGAGCGGGAAAATATCGCCTCCGGCGGCAAGCTCCTGGGCGGATAATAAACGCGACCGAAATGGAGAATCTTGCCGAAGCAAAAAAACAGG
>JBHEOZ010000186.1:0-3549 GCA_046260555.1 Desulfurivibrionaceae bacterium | reverse complement strand
CGCCGGGAAATAAACCGCCACGACCACCTATACTATGTGCTGGATAATCCGGAGATCTCCGACGGCGAATACGATCGGCTCTTCCGGGAACTTCTTGATCTGGAAAAGAAGTTTCCGGAGTTGATTACCGCGGATTCCCCGAGCATGCGGGTCGGCGGCGCGGTATTGGCCGGCTTCGAGACCGTCGACCACCGGATTCCGATGCTCAGCCTCGAAAACGCTTTCAGCGATCAGGAGCTCTTCGATTTTGAAAAAAGGCTGATCCGCTATCTGAACCTGGAAGTCGAAATCAGCTACATGGCCGAACCGAAACTGGACGGCCTGGCCGTGGAACTGGTTTATGAACACGGCCTCTTTACCACCGGCTCAACCCGGGGCGACGGCCGGACCGGCGAAAATATCACCGCCAATCTCAAGACCATCCAGGCCATTCCTCTCCGGCTCCGGTCCGGCAACTTGCCGGACCGTCTCGAGGTACGGGGCGAGGTCTTTATTGCCACCGAAGGTTTCCGCCGCCTTAACGAAAAGCGCCTGCAAAACGGCGAAAATCTCTTTGCCAATCCCAGAAACGCCGCGGCCGGCTCCCTGCGCCAGCTCGATTCGAAAATCACCGCCGCCCGGCCCCTCGATTTTTTTGCCTACGGGGTCGGCGACCCTTTTGCCCTTGAAGTCGAGAGCCATGACCAGGTTCTTGAAATTCTGCGGAACCGCGGTTTTAAAATCAACGAGCTGACCCGGAAATGCTCATCCATCGAGGCCGTGATCGACCATTTCAATCTGCTGGCCGAAAAGAGGCACGGACTCGAATATGAAATCGACGGCATGGTGGTCAAGGTCAATTCCCTTGACTTGCAGACGCGGCTGGGCAGCAAGGCCCGCAGTCCACGCTGGGCCGTAGCCTGCAAATTCCCGGCCGTGCAGGCCACCACCCGCTTGCTGGATGTGGTCTTCAATGTCGGCCGGACCGGCGCGGTAACTCCGGTGGCCCTCCTCGAACCCGTCAAGGTCGGCGGAGTCAGGGTCAGTCGAGCCACCCTCCACAACGAAGACGAAATCACCCGAAAGGATCTGAAGATCAACGATCTGGTTCTGGTGCAGCGGGCCGGCGACGTTATCCCCGAGGTGGTAAAGCCGATCAGGGAGAAGCGCACCGGTCATGAGAAGCCGATCACCATGCCGCGCCAATGTCCGAAATGCGGCACGGAACTGGTCAGAAAGGAGGGTGAAGCGGCCCTGCGCTGCGTGAATATCCAGTGCCCCGCCCAGAGGCTGCGGGCTCTGATCCATTTTACCGGCAAGTCCGGTCTCGATATCGACGGTTTCGGGGTCAAGGCCATGGAGCAGCTTTTTGATCGCAATCTGGTCAGGAGCATTCCCGATCTTTATGACCTGGCGCAGGACGATCTGGCCGCACTGCCGGGTTGGGGCGAAAAATCGGCCGCCAACGCGTGCGAGGCCCTGGCAAAAAGTACAAACCCGAGCCTGGCCAGGCTTATCACCGCCCTGGGGATTCGATACGTCGGCGAGGTCTCGGCCCAGCTTCTCGAAAAGGCCTTCCCTTCCCTGGACCGCCTGGTAAAGGCGGAGCAGAGCGATCTGGAAGAGATCGAAGGCATCGGGCCCCAAGTCGGCGCCAGCCTGGTGGAATTTTTCAGCAATCCCAGTAACCGGGAGATAGTCGAAAGACTCCGCCACAAAGGCCTGCGGATAAAAAACACCGCCGAAGAGCGTACCGATCAGCCCCTGAGCGGCATGATCTTTCTGTTTACCGGCGCGCTCCGCTCCTTTTCACGCAACGAAGCGAAAAATCGGGTGAAAAGTCTGGGCGGCCGGGTCTCGTCGGCCCTGAGCCGCAAGGTCACCCATCTGGTCGCCGGAGAAAAAGCGGGCTCCAAGCTGGCCAAGGCCAGGGATTTAGGGCTTGCAATTATCAGCGAAGAAGATTTTAAAATGATGATCGGTAATGGATATCGGTGATACAGTTAGTGCCTGTCCATAAATGGTCAGCTCCCCTCAAAAAGTATTCTTGGGGCACGCGCCGCCGCACGGCAACTCGCGCTTTTCACGACACCATCATCAACAGTGGTAAAAAAAATGGCAGTTAAAAGAGCTAAAATCATCATCCGCGGTAAAGTCCAGGGCGTCTTCTTCCGCGATTACACCAAATCGGAAGCCTTGAAACTGGGGCTTTCCGGCTGGGTCAGAAACCTCAAGGACGGAAACTCGGTCGAAACCGTAATTGAAGGCGAGACGGAGAACTTCAAGCAGATGATCAAGTGGCTGAAATCAGGCTCGCCCGGCGCCAGGGTCGAAGACATTGAAATCAAGGATGAGCGGCCCACGGGCGACACCGCCCCTTTCAACATCCGCTTCTGAGTGAGCCAATGGAACAACCGCGGAAAAGTCGGCAGAGATTGCCAGACCACACTGAGACCGCCCGGATATCCTGCCCGATCTGCGGCAACGACGAGGAGTTTCTGGAGGTCGCCGACGGCGTGATTCTTACCAGCCATTATGTCCAGAACCCGGACGGCAGCTTTACCCAGGACGGCGATGAATCGGAGATAATGGGCGAGATCAAGCTTTTTTGCGGAGACTGCGGCGCCGACCTGACCGAATTCCATCATCATTTTCTGGATATGCTCTTTTGAGCGGATCGGCTGAAAATAGTGGCCGGGCGCCCCGTCTGATTCCCGATAACAACGCTTTACACGCCGAATACAACGACCTCATAAGCGGGGATGTCTTTATCGGCCGCCTCCGGCTCAAGCCCGGCCAGGAAAACCTGGTAGTCGACCTGCTCGAACGCGGCGTGAAGATGTTTCCGGCCGCCTCGGCCCAGCTGAGCTGCCGCTCCAAGGTTTTCCAGGCGAAAATATTTCCGGAGTATATGGCGCCCGGGACCAGGACCATCCATGACCTCCACGAGTTGATGACGGCGGTAAATGAATATCAGCGGCTCGGCCTGAAAGAGGTGGTAACCAAAAAGGACCGGGCCAACGCCGGCATCGGCGTTAATCTCTGGTCTTCCGCCGAGGATGTTTTCAACCAGGCCTCCGGCGGCGCCTTACCCTTCCCCTTCGTCCTCCAGCCATTTCACCCCCATTGCCGCGATATCCGGGTAATCACCATTGACGATTACCTGGAAGCCTACTGGCGGCACAACCCCGATAATTTCCGGAATAACCTCCATTACGGCGGCACCGGCAAACCCGCCGCCCTTACCGGGGAACAACTTGATCTATGCCGAAAGGTCATGGCAAGGGGCAGGTATCCCTACGCCCATCTCGACCTGATGGTTTCGCCGGGGGGGACAACCTATCTGGCCGAAATAAATCTCAGGGGAGGAATCAGGGGCGCCGCGATCACGCCGGCTGAATATCGGCGCAGGATCGACGCCACTCATCAGCGCTATCTCCGGGAGCAGGGGCTGTAGGCGGCGGAAGAGAGGTAAGCGATTACAGGGCGTCGAATCTGCTGTGTTATCGGCCTGCTCATGTACACCAGTACCTGAATCCGTGACGGCTTTGCACGGTTCATTAGATTAGT
>JBHEOZ010000185.1:1423-4070 GCA_046260555.1 Desulfurivibrionaceae bacterium | reverse complement strand
CGCGAATTTCGAGGAATGAAGCGTACTTCAGTACGCTGCAATGACGAGACAATTTGCAGCAACGCGGGAGCTGGCGATTTTTTGCGACGCCATCAGACCTTGATCCCCCAGATATCCCTGGCATATTCGCGCACGGTCCGGTCGCTTGAGAACTTGCCCATCCGGGCCACATTGAGAATCGCCCGCCGGGCCCATTCCCCGCGATCCCGGTAAACCTCTTCCACCGCGTTCTGACAGACCAGATAAGAGCCGAGATCCTTCAATACCAGATAGGGATCGTTGGGATCAAGCAGAGTGTCGACGATCGGCTTGAACAGTTCACGGTCCCCACCGCTGAACTCGCCGTTAGCGATACCGTCGATCACCCCGGCTATGGCTGGATCGGAGAGATAGATATCCCGGGGAGATCGCTTCGGCGCCTGTTTTTCGTCGGCCACCTCTCCGGCGGTCATCCCGAAGATGAAGATATTATCCGGACCGACCTCATCCCTGATCTCGATATTGGCGCCGTCCAGGGTGCCGATGGTCAGGGCCCCGTTCAAGGCGAATTTCATATTACCGGTTCCGGAGGCCTCGGTGCCGGCCGTGGAGATCTGTTCGGAGAGATCGGCGGCTGGAAAGATCTTCTCGGCCAGGGAAACCCCGTAATTGGGGATAAAAACCAGTTTGAGCCGGCCGGCTGTTCGGGGGTCGCGGTTAACCACTTCCGCTACCGAGGTGATCAGCTTGATGATCAGTTTGGCCATGGCATAGGACGGCGGCGCCTTGCCGGCAAAAATCACGGTCCGCGGCACGGTCTCCAGTTCGGGGTCGGAACGGAGCCGGTGATAGAGGTGGATGACATGCAGGACGTTGAGCAGCTGCCGTTTGTATTCGTGAATACGCTTGATCTGGACATCGAACATGGTGTCCGGTGACACCTCGACACCGCAGACCCGGCCGATATAGTCGGCCAGCCGCGTTTTGTTGATCTGCTTGACCGCGCGCCACTCATCGACAAAGGCGGAATCTTCGGCCAGCGGCTCCAGCCGGCGGAGCTGATCCAGATCGACCACCCAGCCTTCGCCGATCCGGCCGCAGATCAGTCCGGCCAGGCCGGGATTGCATTTCAACAGCCAGCGGCGCTGGGTGACGCCGTTAGTCTTGCAGTTGAAGCGGGCAGGGAAAAAATCGTCAAAAAGGCGGAATATCCTTGTCCTCATCAATTCGGTATGAATCTCGGCAACCCCGTTGACCGAATGGCTGCCGACGATGGCCAGATGGGCCATCCGCACCCTCTTCTCCGGCTCCTCGGCGATGATCGACATATCGCGCAGCCGGTCGAGATCCCCGGGATAACGGGCTGCAACTTCCTCAAGAAAAAGATGGTTGATCATGTAGATGATCTCCAGGTGCCGGGGCAGCATTTTCCCGAGCAGCTCGACCGACCAGGTTTCCAGCGCCTCCGGCATCAGGGTGTGATTGGTATAGGCGAAGGTGGCCACGCAAATCGCCCAGGCCCGATCCCAGTCGATCCTCTCGATATCGACCAGCAAGCGCATCAACTCCGGAATGGCAATGGCCGGATGGGTGTCGTTCAGCTGGACCGCGATCCGGTCGCTGAACTTGTCGAAGTCGCCGTTCTTTTTGGTATAACGCCGCATGATGTCCTGGAAGGTCGCGGCCACGAAAAAATATTCCTGCTTGAGGCGCAGTTCCTTGCCCTCCACAACCTGGTCAGCCGGATAGAGGACCTTGGAAACCGTCTCCGAGCTCACCTTTTCCTTAACCGCCTCAATGTAGTTGCCCTTAACGAAATAGCTCAAATTGAACTCCCGGGAGGCCTTGGCGGTCCAGAGCCGCATATTGACAACCTGGTCGTTCATAAAGCCGGGAACCAGCATATCGCAGGCCATCGCCATGACAATATCGGTATCCACCCATTCACTGCGGGTCCGGCCCTGTTCATCAACAGAGGTTTGCACCCGGCCGTAGAAACCGATCGGATGCAGGTGCTGAGGCCGTTCGAACTCCCAGGGATTACCGTAACGCATCCAGTTGTCCGGTGTTTCGACCTGGTAGCCGTCGAGTAGATGCTGGTAGAAAAGGCCGTACTCATAACGGATCCCGTAGCCATAGCCGGGCACGCCGAGAGTGGCCATCGAATCGAGAAAGCAGGACGCCAGCCGGCCCAGGCCGCCGTTGCCGAGGGCGGCGTCCTCCTCCTGTTCCCGAACCTCTTCCAGATCGTAACCGAGCCCCTCCACCGCTTCGGTCAGCGGCCCCTGCAGGCCGAGATTGATCATGCTGTTGCCGAGGGAACGGCCGACCAGAAATTCCAGGGAGAGGTAGTAGACCCTTTTCTTGTGCTGTTCGTAGTAACTTTTCTGGGTATTGATCCATCTTTCGATGAGATTATCCCGCAGAACATAGGATATGGCTTTGCAGAGATCGGTATTGCTGGCCCGGCTGGGATCGCGCCCCAGAAAACTGAGGAGGTGATGGTTCAGGACCTTCTGCAATTCCTCGACGGACATGGTCCGGCCGGCTGAACAGAAACAGACGGATCCCGATGCTTTCAAAGGGATTTCAGACATAAGGATCACACTGGGTTTGTTGATTTATCGCTTCAGTTTCTTGACTTTTGACGAGATCATCGTTTTGAGGG
>JBHEOZ010000185.1:0-1404 GCA_046260555.1 Desulfurivibrionaceae bacterium | reverse complement strand
AATTAAAATTATCACCCGCGATCATTCAATCCTGCTCTTCAGACCTAGCCGTCAGAAAAGCGCGGACCCAATCCTCGGCCTGGTCTTTTCCCTCAATTTCCCCGGCAACCCGGGCCTGTTCCAGCCCCGAAAGAATCCGCCCGAACAATGGTCCCGGCTCGAGCCCCATCTCCTTAAGATCATGGCCGGTAAGGAGGGGCGGACCGCTAAGGACCGGACGGATCGATTCCCGATAGACCTTGTCAATTCCAGCATAGAGGCTAGCAAGATCTTCTTCCATAGCCGCGGGGCGCAGAGGTCCCTGGGAGGCCAGGCTGTCGGCCATGGCCAGCATGAAAAAGCCCGGCAGGTCCTCTCCGGCGGCCTTGACCAGCCGCAGACATGCCTTGGGAGTGATGCCGTTCTTGCGAATGGCGTTACTGAGATGAAACGGATACATGTGCAGTTCGATAAGCCCGGTCACGGTCCGCAGATGGTCCCGGCTCCAGCGAAGACGGCGGCCGATTTCCGTAAAGATCTCCGCCCCGGCCCGGTCGTGATTGTAAAAGGTGGTGCGGCCGTCCTCCCTGGTCTCGCAGGTTTCAGGTTTGCCGAGATCATGGAACAGGGCGGCCCATTTCAGCAATCGGGGACGGGATGGGGCGGCCAGATAATCACGGAAATGATCGGAATGCTCCGGAAAAAAGAGGGCCGGCTGCGCAATTATTTTTTCGACGGCGGCCAGGGCGGCGAGGTTATGGCTCAAGACATCGAGATGATGACTGGCCGGCTGCTCAAGCCCCTTTCCCGGTAACAGTTCCGGGAAAATTACCCCGAGTATGCCGGCCTCGTTCATTTCGGCGACGATCACGGCGGCCCGGTCGCTGGCCATGATTGCCATAAGTTCGTAGTTGATCCTTTCGGGGGCCGGGCGGCGGAGCAGCTCCCCTCTCGGGATTATCCACTCCCGGGTCTGGGATTCAATCGTAAAAGAAAGGCAGGCGGCGAAACGATAGGCCCGAAGCAGACGAAGGGGATCATTCTCGAATACCTCGGCGGCAGGCGCCCTAACCAGACCTCCGGCGAGATCGGCCGCCCCGCCCAGGGGGTCGATCAGAGACAAGGGCTCACACAGGGTTCCGGTTGCCGGGTCCAGGGCCACCCCCATGGCGTTGATCGAAAAGTCGCGGCGGGACAGATCGTCGATAATCCCGGAGGTTCCCTCCCGAAAAGAAGAGATATCGATGGTAAGACCGTCAGTCACCACGCGACCGACCCTTTCCCGCTCATCAAGCGGCACGAAGGCGCCGCCGGTCTCTCCGGCCAGAAAACGAGCAGCGGCAAGGCCGTCGCCGGCCACGGTCAAGTCCAGGTCAAAGGCCCGATTACCCCTCAACCAGTCCCGCACCGCGCCACCGGTTACGT
>JBHEOZ010000184.1:282-4079 GCA_046260555.1 Desulfurivibrionaceae bacterium | reverse complement strand
GCGGACCGGCGCCGCGTACCTCGTGTACGTAAGCCGGGCCGATCGTCCGAAGATGCGGTGCTGCTGAACGGTTACGAAATATCTGTTTGATGAATTGTGAGTAAAAAACAGGAAATGGAAGATTTTAATATCGCCCATACACTAAACGGGATGGCCGGCAGACAGCCGGACCGGACCGCTTTGGTCGAGAAGGTATTCGGCGGCTATCGGAGCTGGACCTTCAAGGAACTGGACGACCATGCCTCGGCCTATGCCCATGGCCTGAAGGCGGCCGGTTTTACGGAACGGGACCGCGTTGTCCTGATGGTTCCGCCCTCCAGGGATTTCATCTGCCTGACCTTTGCCTTGTTCAGGCTCGGTTCTCCGGTTATCCTGATCGATCCCGGGATGGGCTACCGCAATCTCCTGCGCTGCATCAACTCGGTGAAGCCCACCGCCTTTATCGGCACCCCGAAGGCGCATCTGTTCAGACTGCTCAACTATCTGGACTTCTATCCGGTTAACCGAAATATCTGCGTCGGGCCCGGTTTGGGGCTCCTGGGTTCCCAGCTGGAAGGGCTGGCCGATTTTGCCGGGGGATCTTTTCCTTACCGGCAGACCGGGCAGGAGGATCCGGCCGCCATAATTTTCACCACCGGCAGCACCGGCCCCCCGAAAGGCGTCCAGTACAGCCATGGCAATTTCAGGGCCCAACTGGATCTGATCAGGGACTACTACCGGATCACCCCCGACGATATCGATCAGCCCGCCTTTCCGCTCTTCGCCCTGTTTTCCACCGCCCTCGGGGCCTGCGCGGTAATTCCGGACATGGATGCCGCCCATCCGGCCCGGGTCGATCCGCAACTGTTCGTTAAATCGATTATCGAGCGCCGGGTCACCTATTCCTTCGGCTCGCCGGCGATCTGGAACGTGGTCAGCCGCTACTGCCTCGACAAGGGCATCCGCCTCGATTCACTGCGGCTGGTCCTGATGGCCGGCGCCCCGGTATCCGGCGAACTTGTCGACCGGGTCCGGCGAATAATCTCCGAAAAGGGTGAGATCCAGACCCCTTACGGGGCTACCGAATCCCTGCCGGTCACCTCGATCAGCGGTTCCGAAATCCTGGCCGAAACCTGGCAGCTGAGCCGCAGGGGCAAAGGCACCTGCGTCGGCCGCCCCCTGCCGGGCATCGAGGTCGCGATCATCAAAATGAGCGACGCGCCTATTAGCGACTGGTCCGAGGTGGAGGAGCTGCCGGTCGGCGAGGTCGGTGAGATCGTGGTCAGGGGAGGGGTGGTCACCGCCTCCTACTACAATAATGTCAGCGACAATGCCCTGGCCAAGATCACCGACGGCTGCACCTTCCGGCACCGGATCGGCGATCTCGGCTATTTCGATGAAAAGAACCGCCTCTGGTTCTGCGGCCGCAAAGCCCATCGGGTCGAAACCGCCGGCCGGGTGATGCTGACCATTCCCTGCGAGGCCGTCTTCAACGAACATCCAGATGTCTATCGCTCGGCCCTGGTCGGGGTGCGGAGGGTCGGCGGCAGGGTGACCCCGGTGCTGATTGCCGAACCGGCGAAAAGCTGCGATCGCCGCAGGCTTATCGAGGACTTGAAGAAATTGGCCGCAGCCAATGACCAGACCAGGGAGATCAAGCATTTCCTGATCAACCATGATTTTCCGGTCGATATCCGCCACAACGCCAAGATATTTCGGGAAAAGCTCGCGGTCTGGGCCGGTAAGGAACTGGGCTGGAATCGGCCATGAATCCGCCAGGCGAAATGGATTCCCCGGGACTTGTCGAAGGGGGCATCAGAAAGGCGCTGGTCACTGGCGGCGGCGGCTTCCTCGGCCGGGCCCTGACCAAGAGGTTGCTTGAACGCGGCCTGGAGGTGGTTGTGGTCGGCCGCAACCATTACCATGATCTCGATAAACCCAAGGTCACCCAGGCTAAAGGCGATATCCGGGACCGCGACTTCCTGGTCTCGGCTTCCCGGGGCTGCGACACGGTTTTTCATGTGGCCGCCAAAGCGGGGATCTGGGGCAGCCACGAGGAGTATTACTCGATCAACGTTACCGGCACCGAGAATGTCATCGCTGCCTGCCGGACCAACCGCATCCCGCGGCTGGTCTACACCTCCACGCCAAGCGTTGTATTCAGGGGCGGCAGCCTCCGCGGGGTTGACGAGTCGACTCCCTATGCCGAGCGCTTTCTCTGCGCCTACGCCGAGACCAAGGCCATGGCCGAAAAGGGTGTGCTGGCCGCCAACTTCGAAGACCTCAAAACCACGGCCCTGCGCCCCCACCTGATCTGGGGACCCGGCGATACCAACCTGATTCCCCGGCTGGTCGAAAGAAGCCGGCAGGGAGTGCTGAAGAGGGTGGGGGACGGCGAAAATCTGGTTGACATCTCCTATATCGACAATGTCGTGGCGGCCCATTTATTGGCGGCCGACAGTCTCGCCAAAGGCGGCGCGGCGGCGGGCCAGGCCTATTTCATTTCCCAGGGGGAGCCGGTCAATCTCTGGGAATGGATCGACAGCTTCTTCGCCATGGTCGGCCTCCCGGCGGTCGGAAAGAAGGTGGGTTTCAGAAAAGCGAGAATGGCCGGGCTGTTGATGGAAAGTTTCTACCGGCTTTTTAAAATTGAAGAAGAGCCCCCGATGACCCGTTTCCTGGCCGAGCAATTAGCCCATTCCCACTGGTTCTCCATTGCCGCCGCCCGCCGCGATCTCGGTTATGAACCGGAGGTCAGCACTCCGGAAGGGATGCGGCGCACCGCGGAATGGCTGAAAACGTCTTGCCCGCGCCCCACCGATTAGCGCTTTTTTGTTTTTATCGAGCGTGGAATTTCACATCAAAAATTAACTGACATCTAGATGGAATATCTGAAGTGGCGGATCAAAATCAGGGCAAAAAGGTCCTTGTCTTTCCTGCCTTTTTGTGGCGAAAATTAAGTTAAAAGGGGGTGATACGAGAAACAGCCATTGGTGATCATCATGGGAATGAGACGGAATAGAATGGAAAAGAGGGTGGATCGGCGCTTCGATATTCCCTTGCGGGCATTGTTGTCTTTAAGCAATGCTCCTACTCTGGACCTCAAAACCGCCAATATTTCCGCCGGCGGCGCTTTCTTCAGGACCGACCGGGCCAGCCCGGAAGGGACCGAAGTCCTTTTGACCCTGTTTAAAGAAGAATTGCCGGAAGAAAACAATCCTGAAGGGCCCGGGGTTTCCCCGACGGTGTGCGAAACGGAAGCGATCTCATCCCAGTCTATGTCGATTGTCAAGCTCAAGGCCAGAATCGTGCGATCCTACAAAGACGGGATGGCGATCAGTTTTGACCGGTACTGCCGCAATGAATAAAGGCGAGGAGCTATCCCTTACCCTTGACATGGTTCACGCATCCAGACCGAACCGGCTTGGCCCGATCCTGAAAGCCGCCAAACCTTCACCACGGGAAGGAGCATGAAATATGAAAATCCATGTCGGCACCAGCGGCTTCGCCTATAAGGAATGGAAAGGACTATTCTATCCCGAAAAGATCCCGGACCATGAAATGCTGCGCTTCTACTCCGAACGTCTCGGTGCGGTGGAGATCAATTACACCTTCTATCATATGCCCACAGAGAAGGTCCTAGCCTTATGGCACCCCGGATGGAGATGAGGATCCGCCAGCCGAAATCATCGGCACGGCGCCATGGGGATATCTGCGCCTCCGCCGCTCCGAGTACACCGAAGCCGATCTTGAGCAATGGCTGGAAAGGGTCCTTGCCCGGAAATGGCGGAGGGCTTTCGTTTTTTTCAAGCACGAGG
>JBHEOZ010000184.1:0-272 GCA_046260555.1 Desulfurivibrionaceae bacterium | reverse complement strand
AATCAACCGTTTTCCCTATCATTTAATTATGCTGACAACCTCCAAGGCGTCCCAGCACTACCTGCCGATTTTGGTTTCACTCGCGGTCACCATGCTGCTTTGGCTCGGGAGCAGATATTACTTCCAGGAAGGGTTCGAAAACCCTTACAAGTATGCCGGCCAAGGCCGCTTCGCTGACGGCCGCGATCCTGATGTGCTGGAGCGTCCTGCTGTCGACCAGGATGCGCCGGCTGGAGGATTATTTCGGCGGTCTCGACAAGATGTACCAGATC
>JBHEOZ010000183.1:0-4085 GCA_046260555.1 Desulfurivibrionaceae bacterium | reverse complement strand
TAACCTGGCCCTGCCGGTGCATCCTTCCGAACCGGGGCAGGATCCGGTAGATATCTGCCGGGCGGCGCTGGAAGGGGCCAAGGGGAGAAATTGCGATACCCTGATCGTCGATACGGCCGGACGTCTCCACGTCGACAAAGAGCTCATGGGCGAACTCGAACGGATCAAGGCCAAGATCAGACCGGCTGAAATCCTTTTCGTGGCAGACGCCATGACCGGTCAGGATGCGGTCACCGTAGCCGCCAAGTTTAACGAGGATCTTGTCCTGTCGGGAGTGGTCCTGACCAAGATGGATGGCGACGCTCGCGGCGGCGGCGCCTTGTCGATCAAAAAGGTTACCGGTCGGCCCATCAAGTTCGTCGGTGTGGGCGAAGGGCTCGACGCTCTGGAGGTTTTTCATCCGGATCGCCTGGCCTCCCGGATTCTCGGCATGGGAGACATGCTTTCCCTGATCGAGAAGGCCGAGGAAGTCGTCGACAGGAAGAAGGCCGAAAAGCTGGCCAAAAAGATCAGGAGCAACAGCTTTACCCTGGAAGATTTCCAGGGGCAGATTCAGCAGATCAAGAAGATGGGCAACCTTGACCAGTTGATGGCCATGGTGCCCGGGATGAACAAGCTGAAGCAGACCAATAATCTGCCCAAACCGGATGAGAGCGAACTGGGCCGGATCGAGGCGATCATCAATTCGATGACCGTCCAGGAACGGCGCCGTTATGATATAATCAACTCAAGCCGCCGGCAGCGAATCGCCCGGGGCAGCGGCACCACGGTCCAGGATGTGAACAAGGTCATCAAGAGTTATGCCGATATGCTCAAGATGATGAAGAAGATGAAGGGTAAAGGCGTCTTTGGCGGCGGGGGAGCCCCCGTCGGCAAGAAGAAGAGAAAAAAACCTAAAGGGTTGTTCAGATAATCACTGTGAGGAGGATGTAATGGCAGTTAAAGTACGTTTGGCCAGATTTGGCCGGAAAAAGAGACCTTTCTACCGTATTGTCGTAGCCAATTCAGAGGCTCCCCGGGACGGTAAGTTCCTGGAGATAGTCGGCACCTATGATCCCTTGAAGGATCCGGTCGAAGTGGCAATCAAGCATGACAAACTGCAAATCTGGCTTGACCGGGGTGCTATCCCGACCGATACCGTCAAGAGTCTTTTGGCCAGAAATCCGGTTCCGGCGGCCGAGTAAATTATCATGAAAGAGTTGGTAAATTTTATTGCCGCCGCTCTGGTTGATGATCCCGATGCCGTCCAGGTCAACGAGGTGGAGCGCGATGACGCCACGGTGTTCGAGCTTCGGGTTGCCAAGGAAGATCTGGGCAAGGTGATCGGCAAGCAGGGCCGGACGGCCCGGGCGATCAGATCTCTGCTCTCCGCCTCCGCGAGTAAAGACAACCGCAAGGCCAGGCTGGAGATTCTCGATTGATCATCCTTACCGGTTCCAGGTAGAATCTTGACTGTCCAGGGTTTCGAAACCGATTCCGCGCAGCTGGTCCGGGTGGGCAGGCTTACCAAGCCCCACGGCATTAAGGGCGAGGTCAAGGTGCAGCCTGATTTCGGTCCGGCCGAGGATTTCCTGAACTACAGGGAAATTCTCCTGGTTTCGCCGGATTCGGAGTTGCGCCGCGATTTCAAGGTCGAGCGCTGCCGGTTCCAGGGCGATCTCGTGATTTTACAGCTGGCGGGGATTGGCGACCGGACCGGGGCCGATGACCTTCGCGGCAGCGAGGTCTGGGTCGATCGGGAGTTGTTGCCGGAATTGGCGGCCGGGAAGTATTACTGGCACGATCTGATCGGCCTTCGGGTGGAAACCGAGGAAGGGCGCAAGCTCGGCCGGGTGGAAACTCTTCTGGCCACGGGCGGTCACGATGTTCTGGTGGTGCTTGACGACGGCCGTGAATATCTTATTCCGCTGGCCGATGAGTTTCTGCGCAATGTCGATTTCGCGGCCGGTCTCCTGACCGTGGCCGACGTTCCCGGTCTCTTTGAAATAAACGATTGATCAAGGCCGGACCGGCCCCGCCATGCGATTCGACATCCTCACAATTTTCCCCGAACTTCTGCTCTCGCCCCTGCAAGAGGGGATTATCCGCCGGGCGATCAGAGACGAAAAGATCGAGGTGGCTATCCACAATATCAGGGATTTTGCCATCGACAAGCAGGCCATGACCGATGACCGTCCCTTCGGGGGCGGGGAGGGCATGGTCATGAAGCCCGAGCCGATTGCGGCCGCGCTCGACAAGGTCGAGGAAGAGGCCGGGCCGGGCCGGGTTGTTTTCCTGAGTCCCCAGGGGCGCACCCTTACCCAGGCAAAAGCCGTGGAGTTGGCCGCGGTTGACCATCTGGTTTTGGTCTGCGGTCGTTACGAAGGGGTAGACGAACGGGTGGTCAGCCTTTATGGGGGCGAAGAGATCTCCATCGGCGATTATATCCTGACCGGCGGCGAGCTTGCCGCCATGGTGCTGATCGATGTCGTGACCAGGCTGCAACCGGGAGTCCTCGGCTGTGCCGATTCGGCGGAGCGGGATACTTTCAGCCGGGGGATCCTCAAACACCCGCAATATACCAGGCCAAGGGAGTTCCGGGGGCTCGAAGTGCCCGAGGAGCTCTTGTCCGGCGATCATGGCGCGGTCAAGGATTGGCGATTGGCGGCGGCGGTCCGGCAGACCCTGGCCAAGCGGCCTGAGCTGCTCACCCGGCTGGATTTTTCCGCGGCCGAAAAAAAGGTTCTGGTCAAGGCCGGACTCTGGGCGGCGATAGAAAGAATCGTTAATTCCACGTCTGATCATTCCGCCGAAGCGGAAGAGTAAGGGATGGTGCGCATCAAGAACGTGGCGGGACGACAATTGCGGGTTGATCTGGCGCTGATTCATTACCCGGTCTGCAATCGTAACCGGGAGATCATCGGTTCGGCGGTAACCAATCTCGATCTTCATGATATTGCCAGGCTCGGGCGCACCTTCGGGATCGACAGATACTATCTGGTAACTCCCTTTGCCGATCAGCAGCGACTGGTCCGGGAAATCCTCGACCATTGGCAAACCGGCCACGGCTCGTGCTATAATGTTCATCGCAAGGAGGCGCTCTCCATAGTCCGTCTCTGTGACGATATTGCCGCTCTTTACGAGGAAGTCACCGCCAAGTGGCGGCAGCGGCCCGCCATTCTGGCGACCAGTGCGGCGGATTCGAAAAATGTGCTGGGATATGATGAGGTCAGGGCCAGGATTTTTGACGGCGAGCCGGTTCTCCTCCTGTTCGGGACCGGCTGGGGAATGGCGCCGGAGCTGCTGGCCGAGGTTGACGGGCTTTTGCCGCCCCTCAAGGGTCCGGGTGACTATAACCATCTGTCGGTAAGATCGGCGGCGGCCATTATTTTGGATCGTCTGCTCGGGGAGCGTTAGAGGGATTTGCTGAAAGTTAAAAGTTGGAAGTTTTAAGTCATAGGGAAAACTGGGGTGGCTTGATCTTGTTTTTCGGCGCACCGGTGGATGCCGGATTAATCGCTCGGCATTAAAAAAAAACACTTAATTACAAATCAGTAGTGGAAATTTTTTATTCCATACGTTAGGTTAGCGGCTTCCTTTTACGGGAATTATTTTACGGAGACAGAACAATGAATGTATTGGCACAGATAGAAAGAGAGCAAATGCGTTACGATATTCCGGAATTTCGGCCTGGCGACACGGTCAGCGTTCATATCCGGATTATCGAGGGCACCAAGGAGAGGGTTCAGATCTTCAAAGGCGTGGTCATCATGCGCAAGAAGGGCGCCATGGACGCCAGCTTTACGGTACGCAAGGTATCCCACGGGGTTGGGGTTGAGAAGTGTTTCGCCCTGCACAATCCCCGTATTGAAAAGATCGTTGTAGACAGCCGCGGCAAGGTTCGTCGCTCCCGGCTGTTCTATCTTCGCAATCTGCGCGGTAAAGCGGCCAGGATCAAGGAGCGTGGTATCATCTGATCCCCCAGGTTGCCGTCCGCTCTTCCCACCGTTTAGCCGGGAGGGACGGAAAACACCCGAAGTAGTTTCGAGCCCCGCTGATGACTATAAGTTGACGGCGGGGCTTTTTTTTTATAGCTGAATCGTAAC
>JBHEOZ010000182.1:0-4155 GCA_046260555.1 Desulfurivibrionaceae bacterium | reverse complement strand
TGTATTCGGGGAAGTAGGTGAGTTCCGCAAGGTCGAGGGATTCGAGCCGGTCAATCGGATTGAAGTTAATCTCGCAGTTATTGCCGACTGCCATGGCATCCAGCACATTCAGGCAGTGCGGGCAGTTAGACGAGAAAAAGAGATGCAGTTCGGCGGCCGGATAATCATCGCTTTTTACCGCAAAAGTGCCTTCCCGGAGATTTTGCGACTGGATCATGATTCGCGATGCCCCGAAATTCAAGGATCCGGCAACGGCCAGGATCGATATAAAGATCGCCGAGCCGGTCAGCAG
Source organism: Desulfurivibrionaceae bacterium (assembly GCA_046260555.1). Taxonomy (GTDB): domain Bacteria; phylum Desulfobacterota; class Desulfobulbia; order Desulfobulbales; family JAGXFP01; genus JAGXFP01. The sequence continues at coordinate 3,863 of JBHEOZ010000182.1, read as the reverse complement.
CTGCTTTTTGCCCCGGAGAATATTCAACAGAACGACCAGGGCAAGGATGATCAGGCAGTACGAGCAGAAGGTCTGGGCCACGACGAGCTGGTAGCTGATCAGCATTCCCTCGGCGGCAAGTCCCGCCAGCAGCAGGGTGCTCAGCCAGTCAAAACCGGGCCGGGGTCTTCCGGCGGTGGGGCGGGCAGCCGCGAAAATCACCAGGAAATAGACGAGACCGGCGAGATTAAAATAGACGGGGGGAATCGTGGTGAGATTCTCGACGATTCGGCAGCCCTGGTTAAGGCAGAAGGCCTCGCCCTTGAAGAGGATGACCGCGATCTGGGCGGCGGTGATAATGCAGCCCAGCAGGGCGGTCCATTGAATGATCCTGACTCTTTTGTCTTCCATTGGCACCCTTTGTGACGGCTTCGCGGTGAATTTTGCTTTATACCCACAGGGCATAAGTTTCGTACGAGAGACAAGCTGCTCAACTCAGCTTTATCCGTTTGTGGTTACGTAGCCTTTCCCGGCGGGGATCGGCGCCGCACAAAAAACAGTATAATCATATGAAGCGGCGAGGGAAAGGATTACCGGTGTGAATCAAGCAGATCCTTCAGTTTCCGGAAGCTTGCGGCGCTGTAGATCAACTGGCGGATTTTCGAACCGCCGGGCACTCCCTTGAAATAACGGCCGGCCTGGTTCTTGGTCCGGGCCAGGATCCGTTCGGACGGGCAATACTCTTCGATCAGTTCCAGGTGGAGCCCCAGGGCCGGAATGATGCCGGCAGCATCGGCCGGTCGTCCATCCGGACTGAAGACGAAAGGGTTGCCCAGCGCCCCCCGGCCGATCATCACGGCGTCGCAGCCGGTTTCCGCCATCATCGCCAGGCCATCTCGGTAGCTCAGGATATCGCCGTTGCCGATCACCGGGATCGATACCGCTGCCTTGACCGCCTTGATCACCGCCCGGTCGACGCTGCCGCCGAAACCGTCGGTCCAGGTCCGGCCGTGGACCGCCACCGCCGCGGCCCCGGCCTCTTCGACCATTCTGGCGAAATCGGGAGCGGTTATTCGTTCGTGGGACCAGCCGCTCCTGATTTTGACGGTGACCGGCAGATCGGTGTTGGCGCGGACCCGGCGGATCACCTTCCCGGCCAGATCCGGCTCTTTCATCATCGCCGCCCCGGCCCCTTTCCTGATTACCTTCCTGACCGGGCAGCCCATGTTGATGTCGATCATGTCGATGGGATAATCGGAGAGGATGGCGGCGGCTTCGCCCATGACCTCCGGTTCGCTGCCGAAGAGCTGGATGGAGACCGGCCGCTCCGCCGCGACGGTTTTAAGCATATCGAGGGTGTTCCGCAGCCGGTAGACCAGGCCGTGGCAGCTGATCATCTCCGAATAGCAGAGGGCGGCCCCGTACTCCCGGCAGAGAAGGCGAAAGGGCAGGTCGCTGAAACCGGCCAGAGGGGCCAGAATGAAGGGGGAATCCAGTATGACGTTGCCGATTTGCATCTTGTCTTTAAGGGGGTAAGTAAATGGTTAAAACAAAGGTAACCGTTCAGCAGCACCGCATCTTCGGACGATCAGCCCGGCTTACGTACACGAGGTACGCGGCGCCGGTCCGCTTGTCCAAATCTGCACCACTGCTGAACGGTTACAGTCAGGCGGTTTTGGTTCTTTGGCAACCGCCCCGGTGAACGGTTACAAACAAAGCAAGCCGGAGATTATTTCTCCGGCTTGCTGATCAGGCTATTTTCGGGTCAGATTTATCCCGCCATTTCTTCCACGGTTTTTACGACATTTTCGACGGTGAAGCCGAACAGTTTGAAGAGATCCTCGGCCGGAGCGGATTCACCGAAACGGTCCAGGCCGATGATCTTTCCGTTGCTGCCGGCATACTTGTACCAGCCGTCGCTGATCCCGGCTTCGATCGCGAGCCGGGCGGTAATATTGTCCGGCAGGACCGATTGGCGGTAGCTTTCGTCCTGGGCATCGAAGACATCTGTCGAGACCATGGAAACCACCCGGATTTTTCTGCCTTTGTCGGCAAGCTCCCTGGCCGCGTTAACGGCCAGTTCGACCTCGGAACCGGTGGCAATGATAATGGCATCCGGATTGTTGCAACCACAGTCATGGAGAATATAGCCACCCCTGGCGATATTTGCCAGCTGCTCGGAGTTTCGCTCCATATGAGGCAAACCCTGCCGGGAGAGGAGCAGGGAGGTGGGCCCGGTCCGGTTTTCAACCGCGTGTTTCCAGGCTACGGCGGTCTCAACCGCGTCGCAGGGCCGCCAGACGCTCATGTTGGGGATCATCCGCAGGGTTGTAGCCTGTTCAACCGGTTGATGGGTGGGGCCGTCTTCGCCCAGGCCTATGGAGTCGTGGGTGAAGACGTAAATGGAGTGCTGTTTCATCAGAGCCGCCATCCGCAGGGCGTTTCTGGCGTAATCCGAAAAGATCAGGAAGGTAGAGGTGTATGGGATGAAGCCGCCATGCAGGGCGATACCGTTGGCGATGGCCGTCATCCCGAACTCGCGGACCCCGAAGTAGATATAGTTGCCTCCGGCGACATCCTGGATGCCCTTGCTACCGTCCCAGATGGTAAGGTTGGAGCCGGCCAGATCGGCGGAGCCGCCGATCAGTTCGGGCAGCAGCGGTCCGTAACCGTTCAGGCTGAGCAGCGAGGCCTTGCGGGTGGCGACTTTTTCAGCTTTGGCGTTGGTCGCCCGGATAAAATCGCCGGCCCCTTGCTCCCAGCCGGCCGGCAGCTCGCCGTTCATCCTCCTGGTGAATTCGGCGGCCAGTTCGGGATGGGCCTGGCTGTATGCCTCTAATTTGCGGTTCCAGGCATCTTCGCTGTCGGCGCCCCTGTCTCTGGCATTCCAGCCCCTGTAGATATCGTCGGGAACCGTGAAAGGGGGATGAGCCCAACCCAGGGCCTTCCTGGTCAGTTTGATCTCGTCGTCGCCCAGGGGGGCGCCGTGGCATGTTTCCTTGCCCTGTTTGTTTGGGGCGCCGTAGCCGATAATGGTTTTGCAGCAGATCAGGCTGGGCTTGTCGGTGATCCGCCGGGCTTCGGCGAGGGCCTTTTTGACGGCCTCGGCATCATGGCCGTCAACATTTTCGATTACATGCCATCCGTAAGCCGAGAAGCGTTGCGGGGTATTGTCGGTAAACCAGCCGCCGACCTCGCCGTCGATGGAGATGTTGTTGTCGTCATAGACCGCGATCAGCTTGCCGAGGCCGAGGGTGCCGGCCAGGGAGCAGACTTCGTGGGAGATCCCTTCCATCATGCAGCCGTCGCCCATGAAGGCGTATGTGTAATGATCGACGATCGTATGATCGGGCCGGTTGAACTGGGCGGCCAGGGTCCGTTCCGAGATTGCCATGCCGACGGCGTTGGCGATCCCCTGGCCCAAGGGGCCGGTGGTGGTCTCTACCCCCGGCGTATAGCCGTATTCGGGATGGCCGGGGGTCCTTGAATTGAGCTGACGAAAATTTTTGAGGTCGTCCATGCTCAGATCGTAGCCGGTGAGGTGGAGCAGCGAATAGATCAGCATCGAGCCATGCCCGTTGGAAAGGACGAAGCGGTCCCGGTCGAACCACTTGGGGTTGGCGGGATTGTGCTTTAGAAAATCGTTCCAGAGCACTTCGGCAATATCAGCCATGCCCAGCGGGGCGCCGGGGTGGCCCGAGTTGGCTTTCTGGACGGCGTCCATGCTCAAAGCTCTGATTGCGTTGGCCAGTTCTTTACGTGACACCATGTTGTTCCTCTTTATGAAAAATTTATGACTAAAATAATAACCTTATTTATTGATCCTGAATCCGTGAGCGTTCGAGAACGGTGCAGATGCAAGGCGGCAACGATGTTGATAATAC
>JBHEOZ010000181.1:0-4213 GCA_046260555.1 Desulfurivibrionaceae bacterium | reverse complement strand
AAACCGGACCTTGGAACTCGCTCATCCTGAGCCTGTCGAAGGAAGGTTTTTTTGAATTTTGGCGGATTCATCAAGAATGCGGATAACCGTCACGGATTCAGGTTACAGGGAGAACAGGAGGGGATATTCCGGCCGCCAGCGCATCCGTTCGATCAGCAGGTCCAGTTTCTCCTCGTCGTTTTCGTGCCAGAAAGAGCAGAAGACGCAGGGCCGGCTCGCACCCCGGCTGATCGCCGTCCGGCCCACCGCCCGGGCTACTTTCAGGCTGACCTCCCGCAGTTCGGATACCGGTGGGAAGAGGATGCCTTTTTGCAGGTCCTGGTCCGAAACCGAGCCGGCCACGGCATGGGCTGCGGCGGTGAAAAACTCGGGCAGCACCTCCCTCGCGCCGGCGGCCAGGACTCCCAGCCCGACGCCGGGAAAGACGAAAACGTTATTGCCCTGGCCGATCCGCACCTCTTCCCCGCTCCATTGTAACGGCGGAAAGGGACTGCCGGTGGCGACCAGGGCCCGGCCGCCGGTCCAGGCCTGGATATCCGCCGGCACCGCTTCGGCCTGGGCGGTCGGGTTGCTTAAGGGCATGATCACCGGCCGCCCGCTGTTGGCAAGCATCGCCTCCACCACCTCCCGGGAAAAACAGCCGGCCTGGCCCGAGGCGCCGATCAGGACGGTGACCCCGCCTTGTTTAATCACGTTCAGCAGATCGCCGTCGGCTTCACGGTTAAACCAGGGAAGCTCGCCGGGATCACGGGCAAAGCCGGCCTTATAGGGCTCCAGCTCCCGGTCGGCGGTCACCAGGCCCCGGCGGTCCAGGGTAAAGATCCTCCGCCGGGCCTCCCCTTCCAATAAACCCTGTTCCCGGAGACCGACCATGATCTGTTCGGCGATCCCCACTCCGCCGGCCCCGGCGCCGTGGACCAGAAAGACCTGTTCTTCGAGCTTTTCCCCCTTGATCCGCATTGCCGCCAGAATGCCGGCCAGGGCGACCGCGCCGGTACCCTGAATATCGTCGTTGAAGGAGATCAGGTCGTGGAGATAGGTGTCCCGGATCGCGAAGGCGTTCTGCTTGGAAAAATCCTCCCACTGGCAGAGGGCGTTGGGAAAAATTTTGCGGAAGGCCCGGGCGAAACGCCGGACGAAATCGACATAATCCGTCCCGGTCAGGCGCTCGTGCCGCCAGCCCAGATAAAAATCGTCATCGAGGAGTTCCCGGTTATCGGTACCGACATCAAGGGAAATCGGCAGACAGTGCCAGGGGGGGATTCCGGCCCCCTGGGTGTAGAGCATCAATTTGCCCAGACAGATGGCGATGCCGCCGGCGCCCTGGTCGCCGATCCCTAAAATCCCCTGGTTGTCGGTGACCACCGCCACCCGGATATCCCGGTGGATATAGCGGCGCAGGATGGTCTCGGCCCCGTCGATATTGCCGGGGTGGAAATGGAGGCCGTTGGCGGTCCTGAACATCGACGAATAGTTCCGGCAGGCCAGGCCAACTGTCGGCGTGTAGATGATCCCCATGTACTTCTCGATATCACTGGCGATCAGGGCATGGGCCAGGGTGACATTACGGTCGAAAAGGGCGCGGATATAGATGAATTTTTCAATATCGCTCCCCTTGCCATCCACCATGCGGATCGAATCCCGGATCTGCTTGTCCAGGGGCCGGACCGCGGGGGGCAGACTCCCGGAAAGGCCGAGCTCAAAACGCTCCGACTCCGTAAAGGCGGTGCCCTTGTTGATAAAGTTGTTGGCCAGCACCCGGGTCCCCCGGCTGTACACCAGAATCCCGGAGGTTCCACCGAATTCATCGTAGAGTAAACCGTATGAATTATGTGACACCACGTCCTCCTTGGCCGCTTATAACCGACACTTTCCCCGGAAGGCGACTCGTCGCCCGAAAGAGTTTGACTTTCAAGCCGATTATTACTTAAGATCGGCAACCCATACTTCGTTGCGGCATTACCCTTACCTGTAATTTCCTGTTGACCTGGCCGTGATCGCGGTGGAGCAATTGCTGCCGCTCCGAGGGCGCAGCCGGTCAGCTCCCGAACCCTCACGGATTCAGGATAACATCAAACCCGGAATATTTTTTGAGGATTTTTTGAGCGAATGTCTTCATGGCGTAAAATATTGGCCGACAGCATCACCGATCCCGCCGATCTGCCGAAATCATTCGGGATCGACCGCACCAGTCTGGCCAAAGTCGCCTCAACCTATCCGATGCGGATCAACCCCTATTATCTTAACCTGATCAAGCAGCCGGGCGACCCGATCTGGCGGCAAGCCGTTCCCGACCCCCTGGAACTGGAGGACCTGGTCTGCCCGGAAGATCCCTTGGCCGAGGAAGTGCTGAGCCGGGTGCCGAACCTGGTTCACAAATATCCCGACCGCGCCCTGTTCCTGGTCCATTCAAGCTGCGCCATGTACTGCCGCTTCTGCACCCGAAAGAGAAAAGTCGGCACCGAGCGGCTGCGGATCAGCCGGGAGAGCATGCTGGCCGCCTTTGCCTATCTGGAGAGGACTCCGGCGGTAAGAGACGTGCTGCTTTCCGGCGGCGACCCTCTGCTTTTGGACGATGACCGGCTCGAATGGATCCTCACCGAACTACGGAAAATCCCTTCGGTGGAAATCATCCGGATCGGCAGCCGGGTGCCGTGCACCCTGCCCATGCGGGTAACCTTGCGCCTGGCCAAAATGCTTAAAAAATTCCACCCCCTTTTCCTGAACACCCACTTCAATCACCCGGACGAAATAACCCCGGAAGCGGCGGCGGCCTGCAACCGCCTGGCCGACGCCGGCATCCCCCTGGGATGCCAGACCGTCCTCCTCAAGGGGGTCAACAACGACCCTGCCGTCATCAAAAAATTAATGAACGGGCTTTTACATATCCGCGTAAAACCGTATTATATATTTCAGGGGGACATGAGCAGGGGAACCGACCACTTCCGCACCCCGATCAACGAGGGGCTTGCAATCATGGACACCCTGATCGGCCGGACCTCCGGGCTGGCGATCCCCAGATTCGCCATAGACCTGCCGGGGGGCAACGGCAAGGTTACCATGCTGCCCGGCAATGCCAGGGGCGGCGAGGGCGCCACCTGGACCTTCAGAAACTACCTGGGCCAAACCTGTTCATATCTCGATCCGGCCTGAAAGAACAAACGAGGCAAGAAAAAAATGGAAAAAAGGATTCTGATCGCAGTCGACGGGTCGACTTACAGCAACAACACCATTCATTATCTCGGCACCCTGTTCGGTCCCCAGGAAGCTGTCAGGATGCACCTGCTCAGCATCATCCCCGGCGGCTCCCTGCCGCCGGAGAAGGAATGGATGGAAGAGCTGGAGTTGATCAACAGTTTGCCGCCGGAGGCCAGGAAAAGACTGCGCTCGGTCAAGACCTACATGAAAAACGCCACCGATAAACTGGGGAGGTTCGGCATAAATCCGGAACGGATCACCACCGAGATCAAACTGGCCAGACGTTCGGTGGCCGAAGATATAATCGACGAGGCCCGCAGGGGGCTGTTCGACGCCCTGGTTATCGGAAGGCGCGGCATCACCAAACTCGAGGAGTTGATTATCGGCAGTGTCTCGGAGGCCATCTTCAAAAAATGCAGTGACGTGCCGATCTGGATAATCGACGGCCGGGTCGATTCCCGCACCTTTCTGGTGCCCATCGACGGTTCATTCAACTCGATGATGGCGGCGGACCACCTGGCTCACATCATTGAGGGTTGCCACCATTGCAAGGTTACCCTGTTCCACTCCTCGGCCATGCTGGCAAGCGCCCGCAGCATCGAACCCAGCGATTTTTATGCAAAATGGGGACGGGAGTGGTGCGAGGAACACATGAGCCGCCCGGACAGCCTCTTTCACGCCCCGAAACAGTTACTGGTTGAAGGCGGCATTCCCGCCGAGAATATCAAGTGGCAGCACAGCTCCAAAGGGATCGAAGCCAGTCGCCAGATCCTCCGCCAGGCCCTGATCGACGATTACGGCACCATCGTCATCGGCCGCAGCAGCGAGGAGACCCGAAAAGGCATTTTCAGGGGAGTCTCGGATCGGGTGGTCCTGATGGGGGACCGGGTGGCGATCTGGGTTGTCGGCTGACCGCCATCAGCTTGATCAGCCGAATCATCGTAACCGTTCACCGGGGCGGTCGCCAAAGTATCCAAAACCGCCGGACTGTAACCGTTCAGCAGTGGTGCAGATT
>JBHEOZ010000180.1:3728-4257 GCA_046260555.1 Desulfurivibrionaceae bacterium | reverse complement strand
AAATAATTGACTTTGTCAGCCCCTGAAATTAACATGACAAAAGCCTGACAATGTTTTATTACTTTTTCATTAAGTAATTTCTAGAGCAGCGCCAGATTTTCATCACAATATTTTTCTTTAACGGGCGCTTGCCTGAATTGAAGGACAAGAACAAATGGCTTGTGGAAAAAGACATGGGAAATACTATAAGGGAGGACGCAAGGATGAAAGGTGCATTTTGGGGAATTGTTGTCTGTTTGTGGATGGCCCTCGCGGGCGCTGCCTATGGATGGGGAGAATCCTCCCCGGAGGTTGATAGCTCTAAAACAACTCAGAAGCTGCAGAACCTGCCCCGGAAGCAGGGGCCTCGCATGGGAGTTACCATTTACCAGTTCCGGAGCGCGGTACATGAAGTCAGTGCTGAAATGGCCACCGATATGTTCGCCACCGCTTTGATCAAATCGGGGGCGTTCCGGGTCATGGAGCGGCAGCGCCTGAACGACGGGGTCATGAAGGAGCGGCAGCTTAATGCCCAGGGTCTGACCTCGGG
>JBHEOZ010000180.1:0-3718 GCA_046260555.1 Desulfurivibrionaceae bacterium | reverse complement strand
GCCCAGATCGGGCTGGATTTGCGGGTAGTCAGCGCCTCAACCGGCGAAGTGCTTGATTCGGTAAATGTGCGCAAGAAGGTGGCGGAAAGCGCCCTTTCCGTCTCCGGGATCGGCAAGTTCGCCCAGTCTTTGACCAAGCAGGATCTGCACGGCGCCGACCTCGATGCAGCCCATGGCCGCAAGGAAGGCGTGGATAAAGCATTGCGGGAGTGCATCGAGGAAGCCGTCTATCAGTTGGTCACCCGTTATGGGACCTGAAAGAAGAAGGAGCCTCGCCCTGTTGGTGGCGCTCATCCTTCTGCTGGGTACCGGGCTCGCCGGAGCCGAGTTGGTCTATCGGGAAGAAACTGTCACAAAACGGGTGGTTGAGCTTTCAGTCAACGACACTCCCCTGGTGGCCCGCTTTCCATTCGCCCTGACCTCCCCGCTTGATCGGAATTTCCATTATGCCACGGGGCGACATCTGTTGTATGCCGTCCCGGTGCTGCCGGGACAGTTCTATTCTTTCGGGCTGACCTTTCCGAGCTTCAACCAGGAGGTGGCGGTCAGTATTTATGACCGCTGGCCGTGGGCGCCGGGAGCACGCCGGGCGCAGCTGCCTTTTCCCGCCGCAATCGATCCCACCGGCCCCTTTGAATGCCTCTGGCGGTTCGGCATTTCCCCCCACTCCACCGGGACACGGGTGTATGTGGTGATCGAAGCTTCATCACCCCTGGATCGCGGGCGGAGTTATCTGCCGCACACCGTCTTTATCAACAATTCGGCCGACATGCACTCGCGCGGGGCGTTGGGGGAGAACGTCCATTTCATGGAGGGGCCCCGGGCCTTCCAGGCTGTTGGCAACACCGGGCAGATGGGAGCGGGGCCGGTGACCGCCATGGAAGTGCCGGCGTACTCGGCTCAGAGGGTTCCGCCGGAATTGCAGGATCGGCCGCTTCCCGGTGACCTGCTCCGCAACAGCCGTTTCCGGCAAGGGCTCAGTTACTGGGAGCCGTCCCAGAGCGCTGCCGATTCGACCACCGCGCTGGCTGCCGTTACGGCAGACGGCCTGCGGCTCTGGAGCCATGAAGGCCGGGGGCGGATCCGTGTAACCCAGCAGCTTGCGGAAGATGTGCGGGATGCCTCGGCCCTCTTCCTGCGAGCCCAGGTGAAAATCACCAGACAAACTTCGCCCGGGCTCGGTGCGGGGCGCGAGGCCCCGGTGGCTATTTCCGTTTGCTATGAAGATGCCGAGGGCAAGGATCATTGCGGGGAGAACGCCTTCTGGCAAGGTTTTTACGTCCTCAAGCCTTCCGAAGAGATTCCGGACCGCGGCCAGCAGGTGAGTCCCGGTCTCTGGTACCATTTCGTCACGGATCTCATTCAGCTCGAATCCCGTCCCGCGGTCATCAAATCGATAGCCCTCGAAGGCTCGGGATGGCCCAAATGGGAAGGATGGGTGAAAGAAGTCCATCTGTTGAAGCGCACCGGTAAGGAGGAAAGGGCAGTCGAAGGCTCGGAGACATTCGGCCGCCCTTATAATCGATAATCTCTGCAAAGGAGAAGGATGTGAATAACAATCATACCCAACAGGCACAGCAGGAGTTAGGAGCGCAGATGAAGACCGTTCCGGCTACTGCTCTTGAGGTCATCACCAACCCGACCGGCTTTTTCCGGCAAATGCCCAAAACCGGCGGTTTTCTCCCGCCGCTGCTCTTTATGGCTCTGATGGGAGTAGCCGGCGGCCTGCTGCAGGTCATTCTCGCCCTTGTCGGACTCGGCGGCGACCTCATGAGCGGCCTGCTCGCGGTGATCCTGATCCCGCTTCTGGTCGGCATCTTCAGTTTCGTGGGCGCGGCCATTCTTTTCATGTTCTGGAAGATTCTCGGCTCGGAAGAATCGTTTGAAACCGCCTTTCGATGCGGAGCCTACACCGCGGCCATCCTCCCCCTCACCACGCTCCTGAATGTTATTCCATATCTCGGCAGCATCCTGGGCCTGGTCTGGATGACTTACCTGCTTGTATTGGCAAGCACCGAGGTGCACGGTATCGCAGCCAAAAAGGCCTGGGTGGCTTTTGGCGCCTTATGTGCCATCATGGCGATCACCTCGGTCAGCATGGAAATCGCCGCCCGAAAAATTTCCAAAGGCATGGAAAACTGGCAACAAACCAACCAGGCCCAGTTTGACAGCTTGGACAAGCTCGAGGAAATGAGCCCTGAAGAGGCCGGCCAGGCTATGGGACAATTCCTGAAGGCCTTCGGGCAGACAGCCCAGGAGGAATAATTCCCTGCGCGTATACAGCTTCCCAATTAAAAAACCCGGAGCGAATTTATCGGTCCGGGGTTTTTATTTATTGCCAGGCGACCTTCCGCCTTTTTACATAGACGATGAGACCACCTCCTGCCCCGCTTCCTCCCAATCAAAGAAAATGGCCTGGTTGATCTTCTTGTAGCCGAGCTTGATCAGCTTCCGATAGGCGTTGTAGCTGCGGCCCCCGGAGTTGCAGTAGACGATGATCCGTTTCTTCTTGTCGAGCACCTCCGACTGTGAGGCAAAGGAGGCCACCGGGATATTGATCGCGCCGGGGATATGGCCTGCGCCGAACTCTTCCGGATCGCGGACATCGACGAGCTGAAAGCTGTCGCCGCCGTTTTTAATCAGGGCGGCGAGATCGGCGGGGCTGATCCTGGTGGTTTCGATCCGCTCCTCGTAATTAGGGCCGGCATAGATCGGCATGCCCTTCTCTTCCCAGACCGGCATTCCTTCGGCATAGACCAGAACGTTTTTATATCCTTCCTCCAGAGCCTTTAAAGCTGCCTTCCTGCTCTTGCCGCATTTGACCCCGTTGCAGTAAAAGATGACAAGTTGCGACCTGTCCTCGGGCAACAGCTTGCGGTACTCGGCGAATTTCTTTTGCGGCAGGCTCTCGGCGCCGCGGATGTGGACCTCCTGGTATTCCTCCGGGTTTCTCGCGTCAAAAAGGGCGATCTCCGTACCCCGGTCAAGCAGATCCTTCAAGCCCGCGGTATCGATCAGGCCAAACCCCTCCGCGTTGAGCTGATAGGGAATCCACAACTCCACCTCCCGGTCCCGCGCCTGGCCGCTCAAATCAAAATCCATATTGACGATCCCGGTACCGCTGCCGGCCAGGCAATCGGCGCCGAACAACAGGCCCAGCCCGACGGCAACCAGTAAGTTCAACATTATTCGCTTCATTATTCGCTTCATTACCTTCCTCCTTTTAAAATTTTTGGAGAAGAGCAAGAGACAATTAAACAACGGATGAAGTTCTCAAAACAGAGGGGACGGAAACGGAAGAAACAAGACGGGAAGATGACGGCAGCCGATTTCGTGCCGGGACCATCACTTCGCTTACCGCGGATTTCCAGAAATTCCTCGCCCATTCGGGCCAGACTCCGAAAATCCTGGATGCATGGGGAAATTACTGCAAGGGAGGAAAGGCGGAGAAACACCCGACATTATGAGAATCAGCCTCGACCAGGCCGAACGGCTTATGCCGTCATCGTCAGTTGTAAAAGTGCATTGCTCGTTTCTCCGTTTTCATGTGGTTGGATGATTTTTAGCATCCGCGGGCCGGAGCTGTCAAACGATAAAATAGGATAAAGCGATATTATCCATCGCCCTATCCTATCCAGCCGACTTTAGGGACTCAGAAATTGTTGATATACCGGTTTACCACGCATCGCAAAGTCCGTCATTCCGGCAGGTTTTAAGC
>JBHEOZ010000018.1:0-15041 GCA_046260555.1 Desulfurivibrionaceae bacterium | reverse complement strand
CGCCGAGATCTGGTCACTTAGTAGGGTCATGACTCCGCCTCTTCCCGCCTGCCGGCTTTTGGGTGAGGTTTAATTCGAGGCGAATCAGCAGGTGTTAAGGATGGGGGTTGGAGGCGGCAGTTGTCATTCCCCCGGTAAACTGCTAAATTTGATGAGTTCGCAAAAAGTCGAGATCGCCTTGATGTCATCTCGACCAACGGGAGAAATTTTAATAGTTTAAACTAGGTTAAAAAACAAGATTTCTCACATGCGTTCGAAATGACATCTTGACGATTTTGCGAGTTTTTGAATTTGCCTTTGATCAATTTCAGCAAGGACCGCCCCAATATGAAAAATCCGGCAGCAGATACCGGCCGCATCGCGGGGTCGGCCGGGAAGGTAGGCATCGCCGTGATGCTGAGCCGGATCCTCGGCCTGGTGCGCGAGCAGGTTTTTGCCTTCATGTTCGGAGCCGGTTTCGCCTATGACGCATTCGTGGTCGCTTTCCGGATCCCCAATCTGCTCAGGGATCTTTTTGGCGAAGGGGCGTTGAGCGCTGCTTTCGTCACGGTTTTTTCCGATTATGAGGCCAATCGCAGCAAGGAGGAGACCCTGCGGCTGGCCGGTAACGTCCTGGTTTTTTTAACCATTGTCTTGAGTGTGATTACCCTCCTCGGTATCTGGCAGGCCGAAAACATCGTGCGGTTGCTGGTCGAGGAGCAATTCGAGCTGACTCCGGGCAAGGTGAAGCTGACCACCTGGATGACGATGATCATGTTTCCGTTCATGATTCTGGTGTCGTTGTCTTCGGTCTGCATGGGGGTTTTAAATACCCGCGGCCATTTTTTCGTGCCCTCGGTTTCTTCCGGCTTTTTCAATCTCGGTTCGATAATCGGCGGCACCTCTCTGGCCCTTTTGATGCCCGGGTTCGGTCAGCCGGCCATTGTCGGGATGGCGATCGGCACCCTGATCGGCGGCGTCTTGCAGTTGCTCGGCCAGTTCCCCTCCCTCAAGAAGAGCGGCTTCCGCCTGGTGCCGAACCTGAATATCTCCGATCCCGGTCTGCGCCGGATTCTGATGTTGATGGTTCCGGCGGTGGCCGGGTTGGCCGCGTTGCAGGTCAACGTCTTTATCAACAACTATTTCGCCTCGTCTCTGCAGGAGGGCAGTCTCTCCTGGCTGAACTATGCCTTTCGGCTTTTCATGCTGCCGGTCGGGGTTTTCGGGGTGGCCATTTCCATAGCCGCTCACCCGGTAATGGCCCGGCAGGCGGCAGCCGGGAGCATGTCCGGTCTTAAGGAATCCTACATCTCAACCCTGACCATGGCCTTTTGCCTGACCTTGCCGGCGGCCGTCGGTCTTATAGTTCTGGCGGAGCCGATCATCCGGTTGATCTTCCAGCATGGCCGTTTCGATTCATTCTCCACGACCATGACCTCCCAGGCCCTGGTCTATTACGCGGTCGGACTGGCATCCTACGCGGCGGTCAAGGTGACGGTGCCGGTTTTCTACAATATCAACAATACCCGTTTTCCCGTTTTCGGCAGCTTCCTGGCCGTATTTATCAATGTCGCGGTTATTCTTCTGGCTGTCGACCATCTGCAGCATCGCGCCCTTGCGCTGTCAATCTCCTGCGCGATGACCGCTAATTTTCTCTTTCTCTTTCTGGTTCTGTTTCGGAAACTGTCGGGCTTGCCCTTGCGCTATCTGGGGAAGGCCCTGGTCAAAGTGCTGATCGCCTCGGCGGTCATGGTCGGCTGGTTGTTGCTGGTGGACGGTTTGTTCGGGGTGCGGGGGGGCGGCGACAATATCATGGTCGATATTGCGGTTCTGACTTTTTGCATCCTTTCCGGGGCGGCGGTATACGGCGCCGCCCTCTACAGGATGAATCTCCCGGAGCTGCGCTTGATTGTCCGGGGGCTCAGGGAGAGATTAACCGGCGAGGGTTCGCAATAACTGCAACTGGGCGAGGATGGCGGGAACAGCGGTGTCGACTCTCAGGATACGCGGTCCCAATGAAAAAGAGCCGAAGCCCTGTTCGGCGAACCGCTCAATTTCAAAATCAAGCCAGCCGCCCTCCGGGCCGATGGCGACCAAGGCGGGAGTTGCCGGTCCCGGCAGCAGGGCAGGGGCAAGCTTGACGGCACCGCCGGGATGGGCGGCCAGCCTGACCGGATAGTCCCGGGAAATTTCGGGCAGGCGGTCCTCGACGAAAGGCCGGAAGCGCCGGTGAATGGTGATTTCCGGCAGGATGGTGTCGACGGCCTGCTCCAGACCGAGTAAAAGATACTCCCGGAGATTTTCTTCCGAGAGGAGGGAGGCCTTGAAAAAGCTTTTTTCGACCCGGCCGGCGTTGATCAGGAAAATCTTTTCAATACCCATCGAGGCGCTTTGGGCCAGGACTCTTTTCAGCATGATCGGACGGGGCAGGGCGAGGATCAGGCCTGTCGGCGTCTTGGCCGGCGCCGGCGTGTCGGTTTTTATGTCCAGGCGGACCATCCCCGGTTCTATGCCGCGGATCAGACCTGAACCGATCAGGCCGTTGACGATTCCAACCCGGATCGTCCCGCCTTCTTTACCGCGGAGGGTTTTACGGATATGCTCGGCCCGGCGGCCGGTGAGGGTTGCCGAGTCATCTTTTATTTCCCGCGGGTCGATGAGGATCAGGTTCATGGCATCTGCCTTGAAGTTGAAATCAGGTAAGCGATCACAGGGTACCGAATCTGCTGTGTTATCACCCTGCTCATGTACACCGGTACACAGCGCAGGGTGATGCCTTGCATCTCCGGCACCCTGTAATGCTTCCCGGCTGGAGATTGGCCAATTCTGGGCGGCTTATCCCGTGATCGGTTACGAAATCAGGTTTCTTGTTTTCCCGAATATGATGAGTTCATCAAATATAACCGAATGGAAATGGAAAAGGTATACCAGGGTTCATGTTGATAATTTATAATCTTTTGCAGATATTTCTGGCGGTTTTGCTGCTGCCGGTCCTGCTGCCGCTGGTTCTGCTCACTCCTAAATATCGGGGGAGCACGGGACCGCGGCTTGGTTTCGGTCTGGCCGCGCGGGTCCGTAAGCTCGGCAAGGGGTGTCCGCGGATCTGGATGCACGCCCTGTCGGTCGGTGAAGTCTCTTCGGCCAGGGCTCTGATCGAAAGTCTCCGGCGCCGATATCCCGACGGGGTTCTGATCTTTTCGGCCTCCACCGGCTCGGGTCGGAAGTATGCCGCTGCAACTCTCGCCGGGCAAGTTGATCTTCTGGTCCCCTTTCCCCTCGATTTTTTGTGGAGCGTCGAACGCTTCATCCGTCTTCTCCGGCCGGAGGTCTTTGTCCTGGTCGAAACCGATCTCTGGCCGAATTTCCTCGCCGCCCTTGAACGGCAGGGAGTGCCGGCCCTGTTGGTCAACGGCCGCATCTCCGAGGAATCTTTCCGGAAATATCGCAGGTTCGGGTTCTTTTTCGGCCCCTTGTTTAAAACCTTCAGATATATTGCCATGCAAACCGAGGCCGATCTCGGCAAAATGCGGCAGCTCGGGATGCCGGCCGCCAGGTTGCTCAATCTCGGTAATCTGAAGTATGAGGTCCTGGCCGGGCCGGTTTTTCCCGATCAAAAGGGAGGCGCTGAATCGACCGATCTTGACGGTGGTGCCAAGCCTCTATGGGTGGCGGGTTCCACCCACCGCGGCGAGGAGGAAATTATCCTTCGGGTTTATCAAAGCCTGCGGGCTGATTTTAAGGATCTGCGCCTGGTTGTCGCCCCGCGCAACATCGAACGGGGCGCCGAGATCGCCTCCCTGGCCGGCGGCCTCGGTCTGAAGCCGTCGCGCCGCAGTGAAGGCGGTAATCTCGGCGACGACCTCTTGATTCTCGATACCCTGGGCGAGCTGGCCGCGGTCTATAAAGAGGCCGATTTCGCCTTTATCGGCGGCAGCCTGGTCAGGGAGAGGGGCCATAACCCCCTGGAACCGGCCCTTTTTGCCAAGCCGGTCGTCTTCGGACCCCATATGGAGGATTTTGCCGAAATCGCCGCGGACTTGCTGGCCGCCGGCGGGGCAGTGCGGGTCGATGATGAGTCGAGCCTGGCCGCGATCCTCCGAAAATGGTTATCGGTCGACGAGGAGAGGCGAGCGGCCGGCGAGAGGGCGGCCCGGCTCATTGGGGAGCAAAGCGGAGTGACGGACAGACATGTGGATCTGGTCGGCAGGGTGCTTCACGAAGGAGAGCTATGATGGGAAAACAAAGACGGCGGCGGCTCGCCTTCCTGCTGGGACGGCCTCTTGCTCCCCTGTATGGAGCCATGATGAGAAAACGGGCCGCCTGGTATCGTTCCGGGATCATGGAAAGCCGCGCGCTGCCGGTGCCGGTGGTCAGCATCGGTAATCTGACCATGGGCGGTACCGGCAAGACCCCGATGACGATTTATGTCGCCGGCCTCCTCAAGGCTGCCGGACAGCGGCCGGCGATAATCAGCCGGGGTTACGGCGGTAAGGCCAGAGAGGCGGTTAATCTGGTCAGCGACGGCGCCCGCTGTCTGCTCGATGCCGATCAGGCCGGTGATGAGCCCCGGTTGATGGCCGAAACCCTGCCGGGGGTGATCGTTGCTACAGGGGTTAAGCGGTCGGTTGCCGCCGAATTCGCGGTCAGGGAGTTGGGAGCCGATATCATCGTTCTGGATGACGGATTTCAGCATCTGGGCTTGCGGCGCGATCTCGATCTGGTCCTGTTCAAAGCCCCTCTGTTTATGGGGAACGGCCGGGTTTTTCCGGGGGGTGACCTGCGGGAGCCGGTTGACGCCCTGGCCCGGGCCGATGGTTTTGTGATAACCGGAGTCGATCGGCACAATCGCGCGGCGGTTGATGATTTCCAGGGCTTCCTTGAAAGTGATTTTCCCGGCCGACCGGTGTTCGAGGCTGAATACCGGCTTAAATCCCTGACCGATCGGCAGGGCGCGGTGGCCGGCCCCGAGGTGTTCGACCGGAAACTCTATGGTTTCTGCGGATTGGCGGATCCGGGCGGTTTTTTGCTGACCGTCAGCGACCAGGGCGTCACTCTTTTCGGATTCTCGGTGTTCCCGGATCATCACCCCTACACCGAGGCAGACCTGGCCGCCCTGGTGGAGGATGCGGCCGTTTACGGTTGTGACGCCCTGCTGACCACCGAAAAGGATATGGTCAAGCTGAAGGGGCTTTCTTGTCCGATGCCGATCTATTCCCTCAATGTCGAGTTGAACCTGCCGCCGTCATTCGCTGATTTTCTGCTGTCCCGATGATGCCTCTTCCCCCGGCTGGTTTTTGCGGAGAGCTTCGGATAGTCCGGAAAGTGTCATTAAACCCGCAAGTTGTGTTCTTTTATTCCACCGGCACCGGGGTGCTTCGATGTTCCGCGACAAGATTTTTTTGCGATAAGTTATTGATCCTGGTCGGTTATGTCGATCTGTGCCTTTTTGTCTAGAGGGTGGCCCGTAAATTGCATCATTTTTGAGGGTGTTTGCATTTAACGCATAGCTGTATTCTTATCAATCTGGAAAATTTTAGATATCGAGACCCCCTATGAAAGGTTTTTTGGAAAAAATTCATCCACATCAGCATACCTTGAGCAAAGAGGTCAGCTTCAGCGGCATTGGCCTGCATTCCGGTTTGCCTGTCTCAATGGTAATCAAGCCGGCCGAGGCCGACACCGGAATCCGCTTTTTGCGGACCGATCTTGGCGAGGAGATCCCCGCTTTGATGGACAGGGTTGTTGACACCACTATGGCAATGACTCTTGCTGAAAAAAATGCTTCCGTTTCGACAACCGAGCATCTCCTCGCCGCCTTGACCGGCCTGGGTATCGATAATGCCCTTGTTGAACTCGATGGCCCGGAGGTTCCGATCATGGACGGCAGTGCCGCTCCTTTTGTCCAGATCGTCAGGAGGATTGAACGCAAACCCCAGGATGTCTGCCGTAAATTGCTCAAGATAACCCGGGAGATTACTTTTCAGGCAGGGGACACCGTGATCCATTTGCGGCCCTATGACGGTTATAAGGTTACCTGCGAGATCGATTTTGATCATCAGCTGATCAAAAAGCAGAGGTATTCGGTTGATGTTAACTCCAAACGATTCATCAAGGAGATTGCTTCGGCCCGGACCTTCGGTTTTATGGATCAGATAGAGAAACTCAGAGCCCACGGTTTGGCGCTTGGCGGTTCACTGGCCAACGCCGTGGTGGTCGATCGGACCCGGGTCCTCAATGCCGAGGGTCTGCGTTTTACCGATGAGTTCGTCCGTCACAAGGTTCTTGACCTGATCGGCGATCTGGCCCTCCTCGGTTGTCAGCTGATCGGCCATGTCGTCGCCACTAAATCAGGGCATGGTCATCACCTTGGCCTGATGAAAGAGATCGTCGCCCATCCGGAGTGCTGGGAATTCGTGACTCTGGAGAAACTCGATGAAGACGGCGTTCTGGCCAAGGTGGTTTCTTCGACCCGTGAAGCCGGGAATATGATCCTTCCCTTTCTGGTTCCCGCCAATCCAGTGGCGCCCGCGCCTTCCCTGCGAGGCTCCTGACCCGGTATTCTTTTGTTTGTTTATCTGCCGCATATTGCTTGAGGACTGGCCAGCTGAGTTACGCTCTCGGTTGCCTGGCGCCTGCTCTATTCGTATTTGGCGCTTGCCTCACCGCCACGCCAAAAGATCTTCACCATCTCGCTCCATAAATTCCCTTTGACGCAACCATGACGGTCTCGCAAAAAGCCCGATTTACTGCGTCGTGGCGCATATTTGCTCCTTCGGCATACCACAATTCTGGCCTCAGCCAAAAACGCACCATTCTTTGTACCCCCAAGGGTTCTGTTCAATCCTTCCTTGAGGGCACTTCCGTTGGACGCACACCAAGGGTTCTGTTCAATCACTCCTTGAAGGGGGCACTTCCCGCGGGGCGCATATCGAACTTTTTGCTTAGCTATCCCGGGATTTTTTTGCGAGTTTAACGGTCATGATTCCCAGTCAAGGTAATGAAAATGGTTTTGGCCGTCTCATTTCAGGCTGTCGCGCCGCTATTTTTTTCGGCTTCAGAGAAAATCTATTTGTCATTGGCAGGGATTTTCTCTAGTATCACCAAAGACAATTCCGAGATTATCCTGAATTCCCGAGCACGATGGTTTCTACTTATGGTTATCAACTGGTTGCCGACACTGTCGGTGCCCCTTAGCGGCTGCCCCGAAAGGCGGCGCACCTGCAATTTAGCCACTGCGATCACGGCCAGATAAACCACTATGTAGATACGGGCCAATGCCCCTAGCTGTTAAGGATTTGAGATTTTTTTGCGAATTCATAATTTTTTTGCGGGAGACAATAATGAAAATCGAAGGCAGGATCGGTTTTTTCGGCGGAGGCCGGATGGCCGAGGCACTTATCAAGGGAATACTGCAGGCCGGACTTTTTGAAGCCGGCCGGATCGTCGCGATCGATCCGGCTGAAGAGCGGCGCCACCTGCTGACCGATCAATATCAGGTTAAGGCGGTTGATGATCCTTCCGCATTGGCTGACTGCGAGATTGTGGTCCTGGCGGTCAAGCCCCAGATTCTGCCGGATCTCTTGCGCCTGAACCGCTCTCATTTCAGCCATGGGCAATTGGTCATTTCGATTGCGGCCGGGGTTTCATTGGCAGTGCTGGAATCCAGCCTCGCCGACCGCGATTGCCGGGTGATCCGGGTAATGCCCAATACCCCGGCTTTGGTCATGGAGGGCGCTTCGGCACTTTGTCGCGGGGCTCTGGCCGGTGAAGAGGACCTTGAAACCGCGGCTGCTATTTTCGACGCGGTCGGCAAAAGCGTTATGGTGGGCGAGGCGGAAATGGATGCGGTAACCGGTCTGAGCGGCAGCGGTCCCGCTTACGTCTTCTCTTTTATAGAAGCCCTGATTGATGGCGGGGTCAAAGTCGGACTTGCCCGCGATGTTGCCGAGACCCTGGCTCTGCAAACCGTTATGGGCTCGGTCAAACTGGCGATGGATACCGGCGCTCATCCGGCGGAGTTGCGGGCCATGGTTACCTCTCCGGGCGGGACTACCATTGCCGGACTTCATCAGATGGAAAAGGCCGGATTTCAGGGAATTGTCATGGATGCGATTGAGGCGGCCACCGAACGTTCCCGCCAGCTCGGTCAACTCGCGGCGCGGCGGGTCGAAAATAAATGAAAATCAGTCGGGTTGGGATAATTCCCAAACATAATTCCCCCGAGGCAAAACGCATCGCCGACGAACTGGCGGTCTGGTTGGGGGAGAGGGCCATCGATTCCGTGATCGATAGTATCGATGTTGATCTCGATCTGCTGGTCATTCTCGGCGGCGACGGCACCTTGTTGCACGTGGCCTGGCAGGCCGGTCTCAATAAAATACCGGTGGTGGGAGTCAATCTGGGCAGCTTGGGCTTTCTTACCGAGGTGGCCGTTGAGAATCGCTATGAGGCCCTGGAGAAGATTCTGGAGGGGTCGGTGGTCATTGAAGACCGCTTGATGTTGAAGGCCAGGCTTTGCCGGGGCAAGGCCGGCACTTCGGAGTGGAGTTACGCCCTGAACGATGTGGTTATCAGCAAGGGCAGTATCGACAGGCTGACCCGGTTGCAGGTATGGTCCGGTGATGAGTTTATCGCCTCCTACCGGGCCGACGGCCTGATTTTTTCAACCCCGACCGGCTCCACCGCTTACAATCTGTCGGCCGGCGGCCCAATCATCCATCCGGAGATGCAGGCTGTCGTGATTACCCCGATCTGCCCCTTTATGCTGGAAAGCCGGCCGGTGCTTGTGCCTCACCAGGCAAAATTAACCACCCAGATCGCCGGTCATGCCGATGTAAAGGTGATCGTCGACGGCCATTCGGCCTTCGATATGGCCGACGGTGACCATTTGGAAGTGGTGGCCGCCGAGCATCCGCTCCGGCTGGTCTGTTCGCCCCACAAGGGCTATTTCGAAATCCTGCGCAGCAAGCTGAACTGGGGCGGCAAAGCGGTCTGATCGTAACCGATCACGGGATAAGCCACCCAGGATTGGCCAATCTCCCATCCGGTAAGCGATTACAGGGTGCCGGAGATGCAAGGCATCACCCTGTGATGTGTACTGGTGTACATGAGCAGGCCGATAACACGGCAGATTCGGTACCCTGTGATCGCTTACGTCTGATCAGCTGCTCGCTTCATCCAGATCGCTGGTCAGATTTTCTTTTTCCCTCGCCATCGCGGCCTTGCCGGACTCGATGGCTTCATTCAGCGCATTTTTCTTCTCGTCCAGATATTCACGTCCCCGGTCGAAGGCCTCATCGGTTTTTTCCCTAACTCCCTTCGGCAGGTTTTCCTTAAACTCGGCGCCGTATTTCGCCAGGGTTTCCCTGGTTTCCTTACCGGTTTTGTCGGTAAGCAGCAGCGCGGCGGCGGCACCCAGCAGGGCGCCGGTCAAGAAGGTGGCGAGCGATGGTCCCGAACAACATCCGTCGTCTTTACTCATTTCTCTGGGTCTCCTTTTGTTTTTTTGGATTTTGATCTGTGGAGGACATGCAGAAAAGCCTTTATGCCGGTGCTGACTCCGGCGATTTCAACGAGTGCCGGAACCAGAGTGGATCTGACCACTTTGCCGGTCATCAGGAAGGTGCCGGTGGCATATTTGAGCCTTCGGAATATCTCATCGGTTTCGGCCATTTTATGGTTGATGCTCTCGGTCAGTTTCTGGATTTCCGCGGCCGAGTTTCTTGCCGAGGACAGGATGGCGGGAATGTCCCGTTCTAAGTCTTCCATGAGGGCTTCGGCCCGGCGGGCCGTCTGCTTAAGCTGGATAAGAAAGGGCACCAGAAAAAACAACAGAACGATAATCGCCACCGTCGCGATAATCATGAACAAGTCGGTTGGACTTAATGTAATAACCATGCTGTCTGTTCTCCTCGGCTCCGGCTGTGTTCTTTATAAATTCAGGATATCAGATTGGCCCGGGCTGAGCAAGCTGAACCATTCGCTGATTAATTCCGCTCAACTGCCGTCCCTGACTTGACGGTTCTTAAATGCCGGGTTGATTAGGCCGGCATTTCGCGGCCCCATGCCTTGCATCTTCGGCGCCTCGTGATCGGTTACCGCTGAAGTGCTGTTCAAGGTCAGGCCGGTTTGCTGATTTGATGTTTTTTCATTTTGTATTGCAGCAGACTCTTGGTGATTCCCAACTGATCGGCGGCGTGGGCCTGGATAGAGTTGTTGTCCCGCAGGGCGTTAATGATCAGGTCTTTTTCGATCTTATCCAGAAATGAAGGGAGATTGAGGTCGGGCGGGAGGTGATTGAGTGCGGCAGGCAGGGCTTCCTCTTTACCGTCCATGCTTTCGACCTGAATGTCGGAGACTTCAATGCAGTCGTCCGCACAGAGAATTGCCGCCCGCTCGATGGTGTTCTCGAACTCCCTGACATTGCCTTCCCATTTCATCCTCTCCAGAAGCCGCAGGGCGTTGTTGGAGATATGCAGTTTCGGTTTGCTCAGTTGCTTGGCGAATTTGGTAATAAAAAAGGTGGTCAGCAGAGGGATGTCGCCGACTCTTTCCCGTAACGGCGGCAGATGAATCTTCAAGACATTCAGGCGGTAATAGAGATCCTCCCTGAAGTTGCCCCGGCCTATCTCCTCTTTGAGATCCTTGTTGGTTGCCGTTACGATCCGGACATCAACGGTGATGGGTTTGGTGGAACCGAGCCGTTCAAAGGTTTTCTCCTGGAGAACCCGCAGCAATTTCGCCTGGAGGGCAACGGGCATTTCACCGATCTCATCTAGAAACATGGTCCCGGAGTCGGCCACCTCGAAACGTCCCTTGCGCAGGGCGACGGCCCCGGTGAAAGCGCCTTTTTCATGGCCGAACAGTTCGCTTTCGAGCAGATGTTCGGGCAGCCCCGCGCAGTTAAGGGAAATCAGGGGATATTCCCGACGCGGACTGTTGAAGTGGATGGCCCTCGCCACCAGCTCCTTGCCGGTTCCCGATTCGCCGGTGATCAGGACCGAGGCGGTGGTCGGCGCGATTTTTTCGATCAGGTTGAAAATCTGCTGCATTTTTTCATCTTTGCCGATCATGTTGGCGAAACTGTAGCGATCGGATACCTCGCTTTTCAATCGCAGATTTTCCCTGACCAGGGCATAGTGGTTAACCGCTTTCTGGGCGCTGACCAGCAGCTCCTCGTTGTTGAACGGCTTGGTGAGATAGTTGAATGCCCCGGTCTGCATGGCCTTAACGGCCTTTTCCACTTCCCCGAAGGCCGTGATCATGATGACGGGCAGTTCGGGGTTGAAAATTTTGATCTCCTCGAGAAACTCCATGCCGCCCATGCCGGGCATCCGCATGTCGGTGATGACCAGATCGAGATCGGTCTCCCGGACGATGGGCATGGCCTTTTCGGCCGATTCGGCGGTAAGGACTTCGTAGCCTTCATCGCTGACTATTTCCGATATAATTAAGCGGTAATTCGGTTCGTCATCGACAATAAGTACGGTCTGCATAAAGATTATCCTTTTGTCCAAATCCGCACCACTGCTGAACGGTTACAGTCCGGTGGTTTTGGATGCTTTGGCAACCGCCCGGTGAACGGTTACCCTTGGGGTGAAAAGTTTTTGTATGGTTAAAAAAATATCTATACCGAATATATAACGTTAAGATCGACTTTCTCAAATGATTTTAGCGATATCGCCCGGTGGCGGTGTTCGTCGGGAGCCGCATGGCCGATCCCGATCAGTAATTTCTCAGCCGCGCTTTGAGCTTCTCCAGGAGTTCATAGGGAACGGGCGGCATAACGGGAGCGCCGCCGATATTGATTCCCTGTTTGACCGTACCGTGAAAGTCGCTGCCGCCGGTAATCAGTAAGTCATGTTTTTCCGCCAGGGCGAAGAGCCTTTTGCTGATTTTGCTGGTGTGGCCCGGATAAATCCCTTCGATGCCGTCCAGGCCGTGGTCGTGAAGAAATTCGACGTTTTCAGCCACCTTGCCCGGGGATTTGTCGAAGGTGGCCGGGTGGGCGAGGACGGCCAGTCCGCCGGCCTTTTTGATCGTTTCGATCGCTTTGGCCGCGGCAAACCGTTCAGGGGCCACATAGGCCAGGCCGTTTTTCTTAAGATAGCGGCGAAAGGCCTGCTCAATGCTGCCGACCACCTTTTTCTTTACCAGTAGACGGGCAATATGGGGTCGGCCGATCAGGCCGGGATTGCCGGCGAACAGCTCCTCGCGGTCAATATCAATACCCCGTTCGGCCAGCTTTTCCAGGATCCGCATGTTGCGGTGGTGGCGAATCTCCTGTACTTCCGCGAGCAGGGCGAGCAGATCCGGGTTGTTCCGGTCAAGACCGTAACCCAGAATATGGACGGTTTTGCCATTGCGGTTGGCGCTGAGCTCAACGCCGGGGATCACTTCGATGCCGGTCAAGGCTCCCGCCGATTCAGCTTCATCAAGCCCGGCCATGGTATCGTGGTCGGTCAAGGCGATGGCAGAGAGATCGGCCTCCTTTGCCGCCCTGAGTAAAGCGGCCGGCGTCATGGTGCCGTCCGAGAAAGTGGAATGGATATGGAGATCGATATAGCGCAAAGGGGCTCCGTTGAGAGTTGCTTCCCAGGATGTTTAATTTGTTAGGTTGAGATTATTGCAAAGATCCAAGGATAAATGGTAAACGCGCCATCCGCAATGATATTGGTCGATAAATATTCCGAGATGGTTTTCTTTGTTTGTTTTTGTGGAATTTGGTTTTATGTTATCTTTTTTCAGGCGCTTGGAGTTGCTGCCGTTTTATCGTTTTTTTACAGGTATTCATAGATAGATGAAAGGAGAAAATAGATGGCTCAGATTGATGCTTTTTTCAAGCTGATGAACGACCAGGGCGCTTCGGATCTTCACATGGTTGCCGGACAGCAGCCGGTATTGCGGATCAGGGGCGAAATGGAGAGGGTCAAATACAACGTTCTTACCGATGACGGCCTCAAATCCATGGTCTACGAGATAATCGCCGAGGACAAGATTAAGGTCTTCGAGGAAACCGGCGATATCGACTTCGGCTACGAGATTCCCGGCCTGGCCAGATACCGGGGCAACCTCTTTCAGCAGAAGTACGGAATCGGCGCGGTTTTCAGGGAGATTCCCAACACGATCATGACCTGCCAGGATCTGAATCTGCCCAAGGTGATTTCCAAATTAGCGACCCTGCCCAAGGGCATGGTCCTGGTCACCGGTCCCACCGGCAGCGGTAAATCAACGACCCTGGCGGCGATCATCGATGAGGCCAATAAGCTTCGCAAGGACCACATTATCACGGTTGAAGATCCTATCGAGTTCGTCCACAAGAGTCAGAACTGCATCGTCAACCATCGGGAGGTGGGCACCCATACCAAATCATTTGCCGCCGCCTTGCGAGGGGCGCTGCGCGAGGATCCCGATATCATCCTGGTCGGCGAGATGCGCGATCTCGAAACAATCTCGCTGGCCATGGAGGCGGCCATGACCGGCCATCTGGTCTTCGGCACCCTGCACACCCTGAACGCCTCCAAGACCGTTGACCGGATCATCGAGATATTCCCGGCCAATCAGCAGTCCCAGGTCCGTTCGACCCTGGCGGATTCCTTGAAGGCGGTGGTCTCCCAGACCCTGTTTAGAAGAATCGATATCAAAAGCCGCTGCCCCGCCCTCGAGATCCTGATTTGTACTCCGGCGGTGCGCAACCTGATCCGGGAAGGTAAGACCTATCAGTTGCCTTCAGTCATGCAGACCGGTAAGAAGTACGGGATGCAGACCATGGACGACGCCATCATGGAGATGCTGCGTAAGCGGTGGATATCCCCGGAAGCCGCTTATACCAACAGCATCGACAAGAGTAAATTCCTCTCCTTTCTGAAACGGCCGCCGGCGGATTTTACCGAGGTGTGACTTTGCCGTTTTCCCCTTGGGAGATTGACCGATCCTGGGCGGCTTATCCTGTGATCGGTTACGTTTCAGGCGTTCCCGTCCTTTTTCGGAAACAGCCTGCCGGCTCAGTTTGCCGTTCCCGTCGATGGTGAAGGTCTGGGTTCCGAAACCGGCGGTGTCCAGAACCTTTGTTCCCCTTTGCCGACACCATTCGGCAAACTCGGGGTCCGGAAATTTGTCGGACTGAAAGGGGCTTGCCGAGACTATCAGGAAGTCAGGGTTTCCTGCCCTGACCAGCTGGTATCCGGCCGAGTAGCGGCTGCCGTGATGGGGCGCCAGGAGCACATCACTGCTCAGATCCATCCCCTGGTCGACCAGGCTCTGGCCGTCGGCCCCCATGGCGTCACCGGCCAGGATGATCTTCCTGCCGCCGCTTTCCAGCTTGACCACCAGGCTGCGGTTGTTGATCGACAGCTCTTCATCCTTTCGCAGGTGAAGGTTGCCGATAGCAGTGAGCCTGGCTTTTCCCCCGGCGGCGATGATCGAGCCATGTTCGGGAACCCTGATGACGCTGCCGTGCTCTTCGGCTCTCTTCAGGAGCGCCAAATAATCCGCCGCGCCGGATTCTCCATTGACCCAGACCTCCCGTGGACGAAAATTATTGATGATGAATTCGAGACCGTTGTAATGGTCCAGATGCTGGTGAGAGATTACCAGGGAGTCCAGACGGTCGATTGATCGATGCCAGAGAAAGGGGGCGATCAGCTGCGCGCCGGGATCGAAGCTTGGCGAAGACGAGCCGCCGCCATCCACGAGAACCTTGACCCCCGTCGGTAATTCCAGCAGGGTCGCGCTGCCCTGGCCGACATCCAGGAAGGAAATTATGGTCAGGGTTTCGTCGTTCGGCCGTGAAAAAATCTGGTTCGGCAAGGCGACTGTGGTAATCATCGCCATGGCCAGTCCTATTCTGGCGGTTCTGGTTGAACTGAGCAGCAGCAGGCCGAGGCCGAGCAGATAATAAAGGGCCAGGCCGATCAACGACGGCGGCGGCAGATTGTGGAAGCCGAAGGGGATGGCGGCCAGGGCTGCAGTGATCAAATCAGCGCCCTGGAGACCGAGGCCGCCGATCTTTAAAATGACCCCGGCCGCGCTCGGCAGCCAGGACGACAACAGGGCGGCGCTCA